>DASTZZ010000085.1 GCA_035764005.1 Terriglobales bacterium | reverse complement strand
GTGAGGAAGGCGCTCTGGTGATGGTCGAACCACCAGGTGATCTTTGGCGACGGCGAGTACTTGAAGTCGACGATGGCGTTCTCGTCGCCGGTGAAGTCCGCTTCGTTGAACAATGAGCCGGCGCGATGCAGGAGTCCGCAGTACTCGAATTGGACATTGTCGCGTATGCGCTCGGCGTAGAAGCGCGAGAAGAGGGCCGCAGAAGCAGTGCCGTCAAAACACTTGTCGTGGAAAAAGACCCGGACCCTCAATTCAGCTCCTGTGGTTTGTCCCTTAGGCTGCCCTATCCACCGGAACCGTACTCGTCCGGGCCGATGGAGCAAAGCTAATCATCTTGCCATGCGAGGTAAGGGGGATTCAAGCAGCGTTGTAAGATGCAGATTCATCCAGATGCGGAAGTTGGGCAAAACGTGCGCCGTCGTGCTTCTCGCGTGCCTCATTCCTCAACGCTATCTGGCATCACCAGATTGGAAGGTGAAAGTCTGCGATGTGTCGGGAAAGCCTCTGCAAAATGTAACGGTTCGGCTGAACTTCCAAAACTATTCGGTCGAGGACACCTCACACGAAGAGGATCAGCTCACTGATGCGAACGGTTACGTGCATTTTCCCGAACACAGACGTTGGACAATGTCGGCGATTCGCGCCTTCTACACGCTGAAGGCGGCGCAGGCCCTGGCTCATGCGAGCTTCGGGCCTCATGCTTCTGTCTTCGCTTTCCGGGACGGCCTGGAAGGTGATGTTGTCACGCTGGGCTACATCTACGACTGGACCGGCCAACCCAGTCATGTCGAGTCCTCCATCACGTTGAAGCCGACGAACTAAACTACGCGTCTGCCACTTTTCCGGCAATCCTCGCACATGCCGTAGATCTGGAAGGTGTGGCGCGTAGTTTCGTAGTGGTGCTTGCGCCCGATCTCTTTTTCCAGGCGATCGACTTCAGGAGAAAAGAACTCGACTGATCCTCCGCACGATGTGCAAACCATGTGGTGATGGCTGCGGCGGTTGTGCTGATGCTCGTAACGCGCAACGCCGTCGTGAAAGGCAACTTCGCTCGCGAGTCCGCACTCGGCGAGCAGCTTGAGCGTGCGATAGACGGTGGTCACGCCGATTCGCGGATCGCGCTTGCGTACGAGCTGATGAAGCTGCTCGATGGAGAGGTGCTCGTGAGTTTCAAGAAAGGTGAGGAGGATGGTGTCGCGCTGCTCGGTCCATTTCAGGCCGACGCGTTTGAGATGCTGCTGAAAGCGATACTGCGCCTCGCGCAGCCATTCCTGCGAGATCGAGATCGGATCATCGATGCGTTTTTGCAGCATTTCAGGGCGTTTTTAGCATAACACTGGGGTTTTCACCACGCAGGGTGTGTCGCCATGTCATTCCGAGCCGCTGGTGTTTGGCGTCAGGAATCCCTACCGACCGAATTCTGCACAGGGCGACTAGAGATCCCCGAATATCTTGGCGAAAGATACTCGTCTTGCTTCGACTCCATCGCAATCCGTAGGGATTCCTCACCGCGAAGAGCACGCGGTTCGGAATGACATGGCGTAGGTCTCCGTGTCTCCGTGGTGAAACACAGGTTCGGTAGAATCAGAGATGCATGGCCACTGCGACCCTCGCACCTCCTCGTACCAGCAACCGGAAGCTAGTTCTGCGTTGGATTGCGGCGGCATTGACCCTCATTATTCTTGCCGTTGGCGCTGTCGCCGGATACGTTTACTCGATTGCTCGACACGAGCTGCCACAGTTGGACGGCAGCATCGTCCTGAATGGGCTTTCCGGTCCGGTCACAGTTATTCGCGACAAACTTGGTGTGCCGCACATTCGCGCAGCCTCTCTCGATGACCTGTTTTATGCTCAGGGATTTGTTACGGCGCAGGACCGACTGTGGCAAATGGATGTCACCCGCCGTTATGCCGCCGGGGATCTCGCCGAGATCTTCGGTCCGGCGTTGGTGAAGCACGATCGGCAGCAGCGTTACCTGCAGTTTCGCGAGTCATGTCAGCGAGCCGCCGACGCGCTTGATCCGCAGCAGCGGCACTATCTCGAGGTCTATGCGAAGGGCGTGAATGCGTTTGTCGAGCGCACGCGAGGTCGGCTGCCGCTCGAGTTTCGTCTGCTGCGCTACTCGCCCGCTCCCTGGACGGTAACCGATTCCATGCTGCTGGGCGCAAATATGAGCCAGATGCTCAACACCCAGTATCCGCTGGAGCTCAAGCGCGAGGCTGTGATCCGCCACTTGAATGCGCAAGAGATTGCCGATCTGTATCCCTCGACTTCATGGCGCGATCTTCCTCCCGCGCAGCAGGCAAAGCGGTCGCTTGAAGAGCAAACTGCGCCGAAGAACGATTCTAGCGACGGGGAGGAAGAAGATCGCGTTCCGACGCAGACTTCTTCGGTGCTCGCTCTATTTCAGCCATCAATATGCGAGGAGTGCGTGCCGGGTTCGAATGATTGGGTCGTGTCGGGAGAGCACACCATCAGCGGACGGCCTCTGCTCTCGAACGACATGCATCTTGCACACTCCATTCCCGATCTCTGGTACGAAGCTCATCTCACCAAGGGCGATGGCCAGGACTTCGATGTAGCTGGAGTCACGTTGCCGGGTTTGCCCTTCGTAATTTCCGGCCATAACCGACGCATTGCCTGGGGATTCACCAATCTTGGTCCGGATGTGCAGGATCTTTTTATCGAGCAATTCGACAACGGCGGCAATGTCGCCACTCCCCAGGGCTGGCAGACGGCGCAGAAGGTGCACGAGGTTATTCACGTTAAAGGTCACGCTGACGATGTCTTTGACGTGATCGTCACTCGGCACGGTCCGATCATTACGCCGATACTCAAGGGGGAGACCCGGCAACTCGCTCTGCAGTGGACCATTTACGATCCCGCCATCATCACGAGTCCATTCCTGGAAGTGAACTCGGCGCGTAATTGGCAGGAATTTCGTGCTGCATTATCGAAGTTTGCCTCGCCGGCGCAGAACGCCGTCTACGCCGACGTCAATGGACATATCGGTTATCAGGCGACCGGCAAAATTCCGATTCGGGCATCTGGAGATGGTCTGCTGCCGCAATCCGGTGCGGATGCCGCACACGACTGGATCGGCTACGTCCCCTTCGATCAGCTTCCGAGTGTTTACGATCCACCTTCGGGAATTCTCGCAACCGCCAACGGCCGCATCACGCCGGATGGATATCGACATTTGTTGGCCAATATTTGGTGGGCGCCCTATCGCACGGCGCGCATCCTTCACCTGCTCAGGGGTGCTGACGAGTTCAGCGCCGCAGACATGCTTTTCATCCAGACCGACGTTACATCGGAGCTGGAGCGCTTCTTCTGTGACCGCTTCGTTTATGCGATCGACCACAGCAAGAACGTCTCCCCTCGCGTGCATCAGGCCGGGGAGATCATGCGCGGATGGGACGGACGCATGGATAAAAACAGCGCAGCCGCGTCCATCGCCTACTGGAGCCGGCGCAACCTGATGCGGCTGCTTCTCGTTCCCAAATTGGGAGATGATTACATCGACTACGACTGGGGACTCTCTGGGCCCGCGTTGGAAAATATCGTTACGCACCATTTTCCGCGATGGCTGCCACAGGGGTACAGCTCATTCGATGATGTGCTCGTGGCGGCGGTGCAGAAGGCTGTCGATTCACATCGCGCGCCAAAAGATCTGCGACGCTGGTACTGGGGTAAGCAGTTTCCGGTCGAGGTTCAGCATCCAATCTTTGGAGCGATTCCCATTCTGAAATACTTCAGCGGCACAGGATCACATTGGCAGTCGGGCAGTGGCAGCACGGTGAAACAAGTGGGAAGCGATTTTGGCCCTTCCGAACGTCTGACTGTCGACTTCGCGAACTTTGATCATTCGACGCTGAACATCGTCATCGGTCAGTCAGGGCATCTGCTTAGTCCCCATTACAAGGATCAGTTCTCCGCCTGGTACAACGACTCCAGCTTTCAGTTCCCATTTACGGAAGCGGCAGTGAATGCCGCCGCCGAGCACCGGCTTACCTTGCAGCCGAAGTAAGAAGGTGCCCGCGGGGACTTTGCGGACCCTGTTTCAACTATTTCGGTTTCGCCGTGCCAGCTGCCGTCGCTCCCGTTGACTTCGAACTGCTGGAGGCGCTCTTTCGATGTTTTGTGTGGCGCTTCTTGCCCGCACTACTAGATTTCGTACTGTTAGCACTCGAATGGGAGCCACCGCTCGAACCGGTTGCTTTGAGGGCACCACCGCCGCTCGCGGTGAGATCGTTGGTTGATGAGGAATTCTGGCTGGCACCCGAAGATCCCTGCCCACTTCCATTTCCGCCTCCCGGAGTCTGTGCCGCACCCAATGATCCGAGTAGCGCAACAGAGAAGAGCATCGCCATCAATCTGTTCACGGGCTTCCCTCCTTAGTGAATCAATTGATTGGATGCCCTGAAAAATCACAGCAGTTGACAGCCCGCATTTCTAAACCGAGGCTCTCCAACTAGCTGACTTGCCGGTAGCTTTCAGCCTATTCTGCCGCGCAATCTCCTCTTCGGAGTACATGGTGCCACGGCATCTTGCCGATCCGCAGGAGCATGGCGCGGGATCGTCTTCTGCTCCGTCATACAGTTTGTAGTCGTAGGTGAGTTCCTCGCCGGCTTTGATGTCGCGAAGCGCGATAATCCAAACGCGGCCGCCGATCTCATCGGTCTCGCAGTTGGGATCGCAGGAATGATTGATGAACATCGCGGTCCCGTGGCCGTCGATGACCTGTTTACCGTTGCGGAGCCCGAAGAGGTAGGTTGTGGAACGGCCATCGTAGATGTCGTCGGCCTTCTCCGGCGAGATACGTGGGCCGGTGTATTCCACCACGAGTGAACCTTTGCGAATCGGCGATGTCGTGTAGCAGCCAGCGGCGTGAATGTCTGACGAACGGATGATGAGCGTCATATGGAATCTGTGCTTGCGCTAAGAGCCTGAAAATTGCAGTATAGCGAACGCACGTTCCGGAGAGCACCGATGAAGACGGCTGGATATTCCGGTACACCTTTGTATAAGAAGCTTGGGATCCAAGCGGGCGACAGAGTCTGGTTTTCCGGCAATCCGGACGGCTACGAACCGGAATTGCAAAAGGCGGGAGAGTTCCAGCTCGTCGCAAAGCTCGGCACAAATCTTGATTTCCTACATCTGTTCACGACCAGCCGCAATGATTTGGCGCGCAATTTTCCCAAACTGAAAAGCGCGCTGAAGCCCGATGGCATTGCCTGGATCTCCTGGCCCAAGAAAACGTCCGGCGTCAAGACTGATCTCGACGAAAACATAGTGCGTGAGCTGGGACTCAAGGCAGGCCTGGTAGATGTGAAGGTTTGTGCGGTGGACGATGTCTGGTCAGGATTAAAGTTCGTATTTCGGCTGAAGGACCGCTGATCCGGTAGCTCCGTTCTAAAATGAACGGAGAGGTCATTATGGAGAAAGCAACATTTGCTGCCGGATGCTTTTGGGGAGTCGAAGAAAGCTTCCGGCAGGTCCCGGGAGTCGCCGAGACCACAGTCGGCTATCTTGGCGGCCACACGGCGAATCCCACCTACAAAGACGTGTGCACCGATGAAACCGGACACGCCGAAGTCGTACAGGTCACATTTGATCCATCCAAGGTGAGCTACGAAAGATTGCTGGACGTATTCTGGTCGGCGCACGATCCCACAACGCTGAATCGCCAAGGCCCAGATATCGGGACGCAGTATCGTTCAGCAATTTTCTTCCACTCGCCGGAGCAGGAGCGGCAGGCACGCGCCTCAAAAGAGAAGATGCAGAGAGCGGGCAAGTTCAAGCGCCCCATCGTCACTGAAATTACGCCTGCCTCAACCTTCTACCGCGCCGAGGACTATCACCAGAAATATCTGGCCAAGCGCGGTCTAAGCCATTGTCATATTTAGCTGCTAAGCTCCTGAGCTGCTAAGCTTCTCAGCTTTGCTGATGAGAACTTTGTTGTTTCAAGTGTTTGCTGCACGGCTCGCGCTGTCCCGGTCAGAAGCTCAGGAGCTTAGCAGCTTAGGAGCTACTCAATGAAGCTCTATACGCCGCGCGATGCCGCGCAAGTGCTCGGGATCAGTTATCCCGCGATCAAGCAGTGGATCTATCGCGGCAAGCTGAAGACCGTGCTTACCGCAGGCGGACACCATCGTGTTCCCGAATCGGAATTGGACAAATATCTTGCGTCAGTTCGCAAGCATGGCGCCATTCCAAAGCGCCGCCAGAGCTTTCGCCGCATCAGCGGGCGCAACCAGCTTATCGGCCGCATCATGGATGTGAAGCTGGAAGGGTTGCTCGCACAGGTCACGCTTGGCATCGGGGACCAGAAAATCACGTCTATTATCACCGCTGACGCGGCTCGCGAAATGCGGCTCGCGAAAGGCATGGTGGCTGCCGCTCTGATCAAATCGACAGAAGTAATGATTGTCGTTCCAGACTGAGAATCCACATCCCGCCTAAATCGTATAAACTATTCCATTAGTACCGCATCGAATCGTCTATTTCCTTTGTTTTGCTGATGAGAGCTCTAGTCCTTTGCGTGGCCCTTCTGGCCGGTTCCTCGCAGATATTTGCCCAGGAGACCCTCACGGTTGCTGCCGCAGCCGATCTGCAGCCGGTTATGACGGACATCGCGGTACGATTTGAACACCAATCTGGAAGCAGAGTGAAGCTTTCATTCGGCTCATCGGGAAACTTCTTCGCACAGATTGAAAACGGCGCTCCCTACGATGTCTTCTTCTCTGCCGACGTGGACTATCCCACAAAATTGCAAGCTGCGGGATTGATCGAGCCTGGATCGCTTGACCGGTACGCGACCGGCAAGATCGCATTGTGGGCCTCGGAGGGTTCGACGGTTGATGTGAGCAAAGGCCTTTTGGTCCTGGGCACTGATGCAGTAAGAAAAGTGGCGATCGCAAATCCTGCGCACGCGCCTTATGGACGCGCCGCCGAAGCTGCGCTCAGAAGCGCCGGTTTGTGGGACAGTGTGTCTTCCAAACTCGTGTTAGGTGAGAACATCGCGCAAACAGCGCAGTTTGTGGAGTCGGGAAATGCAGATGTTGGAATTGTTGCTCTGTCACTGGTCCTTGCTCCCGAGATGAAGGGCGAAGGCAGATACTTCGTCGTTCCACAAAATTTCTACCCGCCCTTGGAACAGGCGGCAGCCATCGTTAAGGGCTCACGGCATAAGAATCTCTCACGCAGGTTTCTTCAATTCGTGAAGAGCAGCGAAATCACGTCCCTCCTTCGACAATACGGATTTGCTGTAGGGGAAACGGAACGATGAACTGGCCGGCAATTTGGTTGAGTCTACGACTGGCTGCAATCGTCTGCCTCATTCTGCTGGTGGTTGGAGTCCCGGTCGCATACTGGATTGCATTCTCGCGACGACGATGGAAGTTTCTGATCGAAGCCGTCGTGGCACTACCGCTCGTGCTGCCGCCGACCGTTCTCGGTTATTACATGCTGCTCGCTTTAGGGCCAAGAAGTCCATTCGGGCGCATCGCGGAATCGATCTTTTCCGCTCGGCTGGCATTTTCATTTCCCGGATTGGTCATTGCCTCGGTACTCTACAGCTTCCCATTCGCGGTTCAGCCGATGGTCAATGCTTTCGAGTCAGTGGACCGCAAGCTTCTGGATGCTGCCGCGGTTCTCGGCGCATCGCGTGCGCGGGTTTTTCGTACCATCATTCTTCCGATCGCGAAAGCCGGAGTAATCACTGGCGCGGTCCTTAGCTTCGCTCACACGATTGGAGAATTCGGCGTGGTGTTGATGGTCGGCGGCAACATCCCGGGCGTGACGCAGACCATCTCAATCGCGATCTACGATGAGGTCCAGGCGCTCGATTATGCGCTTGCAGCGCGAACGTCTGCGCTGTTGCTAGTCTTCTCTTTTGCGACTCTGACTTTCGTCTACGCTCTCAATCGAAGAACTTCCATCTGGTGGTCGGGTGCGCGGAACGCTTGAACATTCTTCATGTGCAAATCCGGCTACGGCTCTCTCCGGCCTTCCAACTCGATTGCACCTTCGACGCTGCTCCGGGATTCACCGTGCTCTTCGGCCACTCCGGAGCGGGCAAAACTTCGGTACTCAATTGCATCGCCGGAATCAGAACGCCGGATGAGGGCAAAGTTTCCCTGAACGGCAGAAGGCTATTGAATTCAAACTCAGGAATCGAACTTAGTCCTCAGAACCGGAAGATCGCTTATGTATTTCAGGAGTTGGCGTTGTTCCCCCACATGACGGTGCTGCAGAACGTTAGCTTTGGCGTTTCACCTGTAGCCAATGCAACAGTGAAAGCTCGATGCCATGAAATGCTTTCCCGATTCGGGATCGACCATCTCAGCTCTCGCAGACCGGTAGATCTCTCGGGCGGTGAAAGACAGCGAGTCGCTCTGGCGCGCTCGCTGGTAACGGATCCACAGGCGCTTCTCCTCGACGAACCCCTTGGCGCACTGGATCGACCCACGCGTATGAAAATCGTTGATGATCTGCGGGCGTGGAATGATGAACATAGAGTGCCGATTCTGTACGTGACTCATTCAGTGCGAGAAGCGCTCGCACTCGGCGAACGCGTTCTGATGATGGATCAGGGCAAGATCGTTGCTCAGGGCAAGCCGTCAGATCTGCTCGACCCTGACGAATGGGATTAATTAAGCTCACTCAGTACGAGAGGCCGGGTGTCTGTCGCAGAAATTCATTGCTCGTTGTTTGCCTCAACATAAAGTCAGCGACATCGGCGCGTGAAACCTTGCGCGCGATTTTGTCGGATGCCGAGAATCCCGCACGGTACCTGCCTGTGCGTGGACCATCGGTGAGCATGGCGGGACGCGCGATGATCCAGTCCAGCCCGCTTTCGCGCACAATGCGTTCCTGCAGTTCCTTATCTTCGAAGATATTCCGCAATAAGGTCGCGCGAATCACGTGCGCGAAGAAGAAGCCAAGTTGCCCGCGGCTGTCGCCCACGTCGAGTGACGTTTCCACCACCAGTCGCTTCACGCCCTGCGTCTGCATAGCTTGAACGATGTTGCGCGTGCCATCGGATTGAATCGTATTTTTGCGGATGACTTTCGTGCCCAGCGCGCACAAGACCGCATCCTGCCCGGAAACAGCGGCCTCGATCGAGCCATAATTGGTAACGTCTCCCTGCGCGACGCGCAGGCTATGATGCGAGATTCCCAATTTGGAAGGCGTACGCGCAAACGCGGTCACCTGATGTCCTTGTTCGAGCGCTTGTTTCACCAGCTCACGGCCGGTGCCGCCAGTGGATCCGATGATGAGCAGCTTCATTACTGACATACCTTCTTGAGCTAAGGACTTCAATCTATCATCCAAGTACACGATGACGTCTCCGTTTAATCCCGACGTTCTCATCATCGGCGCAGGGGCAGCGGGGCTTGCAGCCGCCGGAATGCTGTCTCGCGCGGGAGTTCGCGTGCTGGTGCTCGAAGCTCGCGATCACATCGGCGGCCGCATTGCGACCATCCATCCTGCTGGTCTGAAGGTGGCGATAGAGCTTGGCGCTGAGTTCGTGCATGGACGTCCTCCTGAAACCTTCGAACTGATCAATGACGCCAATTTGAAGATCTCGCGAATCCAAGGCGAGCCATTTTGCTCCAACGAAGCGGGCTTAGGACCGTGCGACTTCTGGTCGCGCATCGAGAAGGTCCTCGAAAGAATGAAGACAGAGGGATTGCGGCAGCAATCGTTTGACGCGTTTGTCCGCTCGCTGCGCGATCCTCAAATTACCGAGGAAGATAAACGGGCCGCCTGCAACTACGTCCGTGGATTCCATGCGGCGCATCCGGAAGAAATCAGCGTCCAGTCGCTGATCGAAGGCATTGAAGCTGAAGAAGAGATCGAGGGGGATAGCCAGTTCCGCCTCCCCCAAGGCTATGACTGCCTCGTCACTGCTCTCAACGACAAGCTCGACAATCAGCACTCGCGTATTCAACTGGATACTGCGGTGAAATCCGTTGCGTGGAAACCGGGCTGCGTAACTGTGGAAGCCAACAGTTCAACCGCTGCGGAGCATAGGCTTACTGCTCACAAATTATTGCTCACCGTCCCTCTCGGAATACTCAATCCCGACGACGGATGCAGCGCCATCAACTTCGATCCGCCGCTCACGGCGAAGCTCCCAGCCCTCTCGCGCCTGCGCGTCGGCCACATCATCCGCGTCGTCCTCGTGTTCCGCTCCCGTTTTTGGACTGAGCTGCACGCCGATGGCCGAACGTTGCAGAGAATGACGTTTCTTTTCTCAGGCGACGAAGATTTCCCCACGTGGTGGACTTTGTATCCTATCGAGCAGCCCGTGCTTACCGCCTGGTCACCTGCTGATTCGGCTGAGCGTTTATCGCAATTGAAAGATCAGGAGATCTGCGAGCGCGCGATTCAATCGCTGGCGCGTGTACTGCACATTTCTCTGGATCGCTGCCGCACCGAGCTCGTTACCGCGTATACACATAATTGGCAAACCGATCCGCACTCGCGCGGCGCCTACAGCTACGTTGCCTCGGGTGGAAGTGGAGTGCAACTAGAATTAGCCATGCCGCTGAAGGAAACCCTCTTCTTCGCCGGAGAAGCGACGAACTTTCAAGGACATCATGGAACAGTTCACGGGGCCATCGCTAGCGGATACCGCGCAGCCAGGGAAATTCTGCAATCTTGAGGGAAAAACGGCGAAGATGAGGTCACGAAGTTCAACAGGAGAGATCGGCGAATATGCTTCTTCGTGACCTCTGCGTTCGCGCCTTCCGATCACCGGACCAATGCCAACTGCTCGGCAGGAGTAAAAATCCTCTTCCGGATCAAGCTTGTGCCGATCAGCGCAGTTAATCCCGAAGAACCGAAGATCATGGCAATCACCACGAACTGATAGATTGCCGCATACAAGGGCGACGACCCAGACAGCACCATTCCTGCCATCAAGCCCGGAATCCAAACCAGGCCCAAGGAGCGCAGATTGTTTAGCGCGGGAATTAAGCTTGCCGAAAAGGATCTCTCCACTTCGACTGAAACGCTCAATTCCGGCGCTGCGCCCAGTGCGAGCGCGGATTCGATTTCGCCGATATGCGACTCTACTTCGGAACGAAAGCGTTCGAGCGCGAGCGCATTGGTATTCATCGCATTGGCAATGATCATGCTGCCGATTGGGACGATCGAGGTGATTGCGCCATCGATCACGCCCGCCCACGTCATCACGGCGATGACCGATCCTGATCCCAGCAAAATGGACCAGAATGAAACGGCAAAACTCCCGGAAATCGTCTTTGTACGTCGAGCGGACGTCGCTCCAGCGGCGAGGACCATCGCTGAAAGCATGAATGCGCTCGTCCATTGCGGGCCCTTGAGCATCAGAACCAAAACAAAGCCAACCGCAACGATCTGCGCCAAGCCCCGAATGAGCGCTATAGCCGTTTCCCATTCCACGTGAATATGACGACGCCGCGCAACCAGCGCGAGAATAATCGCGAGCAAACCGCTCACCCCAGCCTGAGCGAGACCGAGCGCGAGTTCGTTAGGAAAGAGATGTTTCAGCATTCAGCACCTCAGAGACTGGACCAATTTGAATCAGCTTGCCTGCCTCAAGTCGTGCGACGCGAGTGGCCAGTCGACGCGCCTGAGCCAAGTCGTGCGTCACCAGAACCGATGTCACACCCTGTTTGGCAATTGTTCGAATGACAGCTTCAGCTTCGAATTTCGCAGCTTCGTCGAGCGACGACGTGGGCTCATCGAGCAGCAGAATTGTGGGCTGGTTGGCCAGCGCGCGGGCGAAACAAACGCGCTGGGCTTCGCCGCCAGAGAGGTGCGTGACCTGCTCCCTGGCAAAGCCGGTGAGTCCGACCGCGCTCAATAGTCGCTCGATTTCCGAGTCGGGAAGATTTTTCCCTTGCTGCCGCGGCCCAAAGCGCAAGTTTTCTGCGACCGTGCCGGGAAATACAAAAGGTCGTTGCATCACCATGCCGACTTGCCGGCGCAGCTCGCGTGTGGGGATCTCACGATAGTCTTTCCCGCCCAACAGAACGCTCCCGCTGGTTGGCTCATCGAGTCGATTCAGCAGTCGCAGCAAAGAGGATTTGCCAGCCCCGCTGGGCCCTACAATCGTAAGCAATTCGCCCGTATAAACGTCGAAGCTCACGTCGTTCACGATAACCTTCGCGCCTGCGGATCGGACAAGGCGTTTAACTTCAAGAATTACGGACAAGGCATTCCCCAGCTGCGCTGATTTGTCAGTACAAATTACAGAGTGTATCTGGGGCGCACCAGAGGGCACGATTAGCTGGACGGTACGCAGCGCCAGCTTTGCTGCTGTTTAGGAGCGGCTTAGTACCACGACCGCTGTGACCAGTGCGATCAGGTGCTTTACCAGAGTCGGATAATCAAATTGGCAGTTTCGTTAGTGAATCGTGCGGGTCTTCCGCGACATGTAGTCCATTAGCAAGTACTGACCGAGCGTGTGCGGAGTGGTGAAATACGCCTTTCCGCGGCACATCTCTGTCACTTTCTGAACGAACTGGATCAGCCCGAAATCTGAGGCGAGCATGAAGGTGTTGATCATTACGCCGGCACGCTTGCAGCGTGAAACCTCTTCGAGCGTCTGACTGACGACGAGAGGGTCGAGTCCGAAGGCGTTTTTGTAGATGCGTCCGTCTTCGAGGGTGAGCGCCGAAGGCTTACCGTCGGTGATCATGATGATCTGCTTCATGTCCTTGCGTTGGCGATCGAGGATGCGCTGCGCCATTCGCAATCCTTCGCGCGTGTTGGTGTAATACGGCCCAACTTTCACGCGCGCAAGTTGCGATAGCGGCAGCTCCTCGGCTGAATCGTGGAAGAGCACGAGAGAAAGGGAATCGCCGGGGTACTGCGTACGGATGAGCTGCGAAAGGGCCATTGCGACCTTTTTCGCGGGCGTGAAGCGATCTTCTCCGTACAGGATCATCGAATGCGAGCAATCGAGCATGAGCACGGTGGCGCACGAAGACTGGTATTCGCACTGATGTACCTGAAGATCTGAGTACTCAAGCTGAATGGGAACTTTGAGGCCGTCGCGCTGAATGGCATTTGAGAGCGTGGCCGTGATGTCGAGGTTCAGCGTGTCCCCGAACTCGTAAGCTCGCGACGCGCCGCTGGACTCGATACCGGTTGCCATGTCGCGAGTGTCATGGCGTCCGAAACTCGATTTTCCGAGCGATCCGAGAAGATCGCGCAGGGTGCGATAGCCGAGGAAGTCGAGCCCTTTGTCGGTGACCTCGAACTTCACTTGCGTTTGCTGCTGCTCGCCGCTTTGTCCGGGAACGCTGGATTGTCGCGATCGGTCGAAGGGCTGGTCGATGCTGATGTAGTCTTCCTGCTCCATGCGCTCGATCAGCTTCTCGATAAGTTCATCGAACTGACCGTCGGCTCGCATCTGTTCGAGGCGCTCGCGCATGTTCTCGTCAAGCAACTCGCCGGCTTCGAGCGCCTGCTGGATCGCTTGCCGGAGTTCGTCGAGCGTCTGCTCGCCGTCGTTGAATTCATAGGAGTACCAGGAATCCTGAAAACCACTCTGCAGCAGATAGTCTGAGAGCGCACTCAGCAGGTCCTCCATGCTCATCTCAGAGGCAGGGTCGGGAACGTACTTCGAGTACTTGATGAACTTCGTGGGACACCTCTGGGCAGCTATTACTGCATTTTACCCGTCCACACCTGAAGGTAGATATCGCTGACTAGTTTCGACAGGAATGCTCCGTCCACTGTTTCCGGCAAAGGCGAATTTGTCGCTTCACTCTTGGCCTGGCTGATGAGCAATGTTGCTTCTGAAATTAGCTTGTCCAACGACCACGCACCCTGGCGGATTCTGATGAGCAGTTCCTTTTCGGGCCTGGGAAAACTGATATTACCCGTACGCATCAGCTCGATGGCTTCGTATAACAACCGGATTGAGTGCATACCGGCTTTCGTGTCATAGCCGAACTTTGATTCCAGTTCGGGACGTTGGCCTTTCTTTCCACGACCCCGTTCGCCAGTGAGTCTTCCGAGTTGTGCGTCTACGAATCCGATGAATTGCTGGATGTGCGTCCGCGCCAGAAATTTCGCACGGTTGGCATGGATCGTTTCCCACAACGGGCGAAGTGGAGTTTCCGATTCATTCCTTGCGAAGAGGAAATGCAAACACGTGGGATTTCCTTTGGCTGCGAGTTTTGCCCATTTACGCAACGTGTACAGCGTGACGTCGACATCATCGGCAGTATTACGGCGATCATTCCCGGCCGTGCTCCAGACAAAATGCTCGTAGGGAGCGTCTATGCCGATCGACCGTTCCATCGGTTCCAGAAACAAACCGTAAATATCTTGGTCGTCGGTACCGCCGAGCTTGGCGCCGTGGAGTTCCGATCCTCCGACGAACAAGTGGAAAAGGCGTTCCGGATATGGGAATTCCGTTGCTGAAATGTAATCCGATAACGTTTTGAGCTGTGGCTTAGCCTGCATGAGTTCTGAGTGCCACGCCAGATTAGTTGTACGGCCGCCGGTTCCGAACCGGGACTTCCTCGCGACTTGGAGCTTTCTCCGCGTGGCGCTGCTTATCGGGCGCCATGAAGATTCGCTCCTCGCTGCGGCCGATGCGTTTGTGTGCGTAGAGTCCTTCGAGCAGGAACTCTGCGCCTGAGACCACGATCTCGGCTTTATCCTTCGCCTTGACGCCGACTGCACTGAGTTTTTCCGAGAGACCCTGGATGTGCTTGAGGCCGTCCATCAGTTCAGCCGAAGGCGCGGTGTCGCTGAATTTGAGCTGCCCGCCCAGATCGAACCATTGAATGATCTGCTGCATGTTGCCGTCTTTGAAGTACGTGTCGAAGGTGCGTGCAACAGCGAGGCGGATGAGATCGCGAACGACCGTGTCGGCCCCGCGCAGTTCGCCTTCGTATTCGAGTTCGAGCTTGCCGGTGATGGCAGGCATCGCGCCATAGATGTCACTCACGCGAGGAACAACCGTGCTCTCGGCGTTCCGCAATGCGCGGCGCTCGGCATTCGAGATGACGTTTTCCATGGTTGAGATCGGCAGGCGCTGACTCACGCCGGAGCGCTTATCGACGCGCTTATCTTCCCTGGCGGCGAAGGCGATCTGTTCCACAATTTCGCGAATGTACTGCGGGACATACAGCGGATGCCCGTGGCGTTCGGTCCAGGCTTCCTGCTGGGTGATAGCAACGCCTTCATCGACCGTTCCAGCGTAGTGCGTGCGAATCTCCGACCCTATGCGATCTTTCAGTGGCGTAACGATCTTTCCGCGAGCGGTGTAGTCCTCTGGATTCGCGCTAAACACCAGTGCCACGTCCAAATTCAATCGCACTGGATAGCCTTTAATCTGTACATCGCCCTCTTGCATGATATTGAAGAGCGCGACCTGGATTTTCCCCGCCAGATCTGGAAGTTCGTTGATGGCGAAGATGCCGCGATTCGCTCGTGGCAGCAGTCCATAGTGGACCGTGAGTTCGCTCGCCAGATCCAGACCTCCGCGCGCGGCTTTGATCGGATCGATGTCCCCGATCAGATCGGCCACGGTGACGTCTGGAGTCGCGAGTTTTTCGACGTATCGCTGCGCCGGAGTGAGGTATGCAATCGGCGTGGCCTCGCCTTTTTCTGCGATTAAGTTGTTGCACCGGCGACAGAGAGGCTCGTAGGGATTGTCGTGAATCTCGCAATCCATTACGTACGGCAGATACGGATCGAGGAGGCCAGTCAGAGCGCGCAGCATGCGGCTCTTGGCTTGTCCGCGCAGTCCAAGAAGGATGAAGTTGTGCCGCGACAGCACGGCATTGATCAACTGCGGCACCACGGTGTCGTCGTATCCAACGATGCCGGAAAAAATCGTCTCTCCAGTTTTTAACTTTTGGATGAGGTTATCGCGCAGCTCATCCTTTACACGGCGAGTCTTCAACCGCTGCTCATTGAATTCACTTTTTCGAAGTTCGCCAAGACTGGTGGGGAGGGTCATTACCGATGGGATCACCTCACGAAAATTATACGCGGGAAAAACCGGGCAACGGCATGATCAAGGCTTAATGGGACAGAGCATGAGCAAACGATCCGTCTCATTTAGCAAGTTCTTTTCTGGGTTTTCTGCGTATTTTATCCCGCCGAGCTGTGCCGCCATTCGCCGGTAGCCAGCCGCCGTTTGCCGAAAAGGGCGCGACTGTAAATGCGCCCCGCCGTACCTTTGCCTCGTGAACAACGGAACTATTTGCGAGGAGATCGGTATGAATCGCAGCCATCTTTACTCTCACCCCAGCGACACCGTGATCGGAATCGTCATTGCCATAATCGGCACCCTGGCGCTGCTCGCGCGCCTGCATGTCGTGCAAATGAGCTTTAATCTTCCAGGAGACCTCGTAACATGGTGGCCGCTGCTGCTGATCTCCTGGGGCGTTGTCGTGCTGATTCTCCCGCAGAGAGCGAGGCGGTAGCCCATGAGTCCGGAGCAATGGAGACAATTCTGGGGCGACGAAATGGACGCGCGTAACCGAGCCGCGACAGGAACGCTGATCTCGGGCCTGGTGATCGCCGGCATCGGCACCGTGCTGCTGCTCGATCGATTCGGCATCATGGACGCTGCGATCCTGTGGCGCCTATGGCCAATGCTGTTCGCGGTCGGCGGTCTGATTCACCTGATCGACGCGAACACCCCCAGCGGACGCATCTGGGGCGGAGTTCTGATCTCACTCGGCGTCCTGATCACCCTGCACGAGTTCGGATATATCCGATACGGATTTGGACAACTCTGGCCGCTGTTTCTGATCGCAGCCGGCGTGCTGCTGGCCTGGCAAGCAAATGAGGTTCGCGAAGGACGTCGCACATTTTCGTTTCCGCGAGTGATGAATCCCGGCGGAGGTGGCGGACCTTTGAGTTCTGTTGCCGTGTTCGGAGGGATCGAGCGCCGCATCGAAGGCACGATCGTGGAAGGCGGCAGTCTGGTTGCGTTCTTTGGAGGATTCAAGATCGATCTCTCTCGCGCCGAGATGGAAGGCGACCGCACCATCATCGATGCGACCGCCATCTTCGGAGGTGGCGAGATTATCGTTCCGGAATGGTGGAAGGTCTCCGTTGAGGGGCTGGGAATCTTCGGAGGATATGTCGATAAGACTCGGCATGTTCCTCGTCCCGATCGTCCGGTGAAGACCGTTGTGGTGCGTGGCGCCGCGGTGTTTGGCGGCATCGAGGTAAAGAGCTGGTAACCCATGCATCCGATCCTCGGACATCCACGCCGGCTTGCGCTGTACCTGTTCGCATGGCTCATCGTCACCGAGCTGCTGTTTTACCTGATCACTTATCACAGCGGAGTCAGCTGGTTCGATGCCGGTATTTTTTTCTTTCCCCTTTCGGTCTTCTATGCTTTCGTATGTCTGTCGGCATGGTATTCATGCCGCGGCATTCCTATTGAAGGAACGAGTTTCCTTGGGCTGGTTGGACCTCATCTTCTGGCCGCGATCATAGTAAGCGGGTTCTGGGTACTCACGGCATTGGGCTTCGCCAAGGCACTCTCGCACACTCAGCGCTTCAGCGACATTGAGGCCAAAGTTCTCAACATCACTCAACTCCTGCTGATCATCGGGATTCTCGAATATCTGCTCGCGGTTGCTCTCTTCTATGTCCTTCAGGCCCAGGAAAAATCTCGTGAGGCCCAACAGCGTGTCATGGAAGCGCACGTGCTCGCGCGCGACGCGGAACTCCGCGCGCTCAAGGCTCAGGTCAATCCTCATTTCCTTTTTAACAGCCTCCACTCCATCAGCGCGCTTACCAGCAGCGATCCAAAACGGGCGCGGGAGATGTGCATCGCTTTGGCAGATTTTCTGCGCGCGACCTTGGGACTCGGTGAGAAAGAATTGATTCCGCTTCAGGAAGAACTCTCGCTTATTCATTCCTTCCTCGCTGTCGAGAAGATTCGTTTTGGGAATCGCCTGAAAATGGAAGAGACGATCGATGATCAGGTACTCAACTGTATGGTGCCGCCTTTAATCCTGCAGCCCCTGGTAGAAAACGCAGTGGCTCACGGAATCGCCAACCTGACGGAAGGCGGTTGGATTCGGCTCAACGCCGGTTATGCTTCAGATTCATCCGCAGTGGCGATCAATGTCGAGAATACCTTTGATCCCGAAGCCCCAGCGCGGCGCAAAAGCGGTGTTGGTCTCGCCAATGTGCGCCGTCGTCTGGATACACGCTACGGAAAGAACGCCAGCATCGCCGTAGAGAAGAACGGCGAGCTGTTTCACGTTGGTCTCGTGCTTCCCGCCGAGCGACAGGCGGTGGCTGTATGACCGATTCAGCAGCCAAGATTAGAGCTGTCATCGTCGATGACGAAGATCTCGCGCGCCAAGTCGTCCGCGAACTGCTTGCTGAGCACGCGGAAATCGAAGTCGTCGCCGAATGCTCGAATGGATTCGAGGCGGTGAAAGCTGTTACTGAACTCAAGCCCGATCTGCTGTTCCTGGATATCCAAATGCCAAAGCTCGATGGCTTTGAAGTACTCGAGCTGATCGGTACTGACATGGCAATCGTCTTTGCCACAGCGTACGACCAGCACGCCTTGCGCGCCTTCGAAGTGCACGCGGTGGACTACTTGCTCAAACCATTCGGCGCCGAGCGTTTCGAACAGGCACTCACGCGAGCCAAACAGCGTCTCGGCGGAAAGCTTCCTCCCGTTTCGGAACTCAAAGCGGCAACACGCGCTGCTGGAGAGTTCGCCGAGCGCATCGTCGTACGAGAGGGAACTCGCGTGCACATCATTCCCGTCGCGAAACTCGATTTTGTGGAAGCACAGGATGACTACATCGCGCTCGCCAGCGAAGGAAAGAAGCATCTGAAACAGCAGACTATCTCCAGCCTCGAGTCGTCGCTCGATCCTAAGCATTTCCTGCGTATCCATCGCTCGTATGTCGTCAATCTCGAACGGGTCACAAAAATCGAACCATTTGCCAAGGACACACACGTGGCGATTCTTCGTGATGGAAGCAGGCTGCCGGTGAGCCGCTCAGGATATGGAAGACTCCGAGAGGTTCTGGAGCCGAAGGGCTGAGACGCTAAGGTTGGTACTGGTCCTGCGGCGGCATGCTAGATGCCGCCGATTGAGATGTCGCGATTTGCTAAACCGCAAAACCACTTAACGGGAAATCACGAATCGCGAAATTTCTTACTGTCCTGCTGCTTTAAGCTTTCTACGCCGCTCCTGCCACTCGTCCGTGGAGAAGATTCTCGGTCCCACTTCAATCAGACGAGGCAGCATCTGGAATACCGAAATGGGACTCCATCTGCGCCCATGTCGAGTGCGAAAGCCGCGCCGGTTCAATTCTTCCGCGATCCGAGAGTAGGGCCCTTCCTGGACAGTCAATTCCATCATCGTGAATAGCGCCTCGCGTTCGGTGGGATTCACTTCGAGCTGATTGGTGTCCTCGGAGACTCGCAGTCCAAACGGTGGTTCTTCTGTGGTGGTTGGGATCGTTTCGGCGGCGATTTCGGGGATCTCCCGCTCCCACTCTATGGCCACGATCCGCCATCCCTGCTCGGTCTGGGTCTTTAGATCATCGACTCCAAAAGGACTGGAAAGCACCTGGCGAATCCGCTCTACTTTGGCCATAACGCCTCCTGGACAGCGAAAGAATTAAACAATCTACCACTTGTTTTGCGCATTTTAGGGGCCATAGCGCTCTCAAGTAGATGACCTGAAACAGCACAGACTTAGGGACGGCGCAGGTAGGAATATGAGCAGAAAGATGTCCGGTGGAAGCTCAGTGTGTGCGGAATTGGGCAGGTGGATATGCTCGTGGAAGCCCAGTTGCGACGGGCCCCCACGATACGTGCCTAGCTCACAGCGGATTTCGAGCAGTACTGATTGAATGCCTGCGCCAGCTTCAGGGCGATCTTCTGCGGATCGCTAGTTTCGATATCCGAGCGTTGCATCATGTAGACGAGCTCGCCGTCGCGAAGCAGGCCGATCGAGGGAGATGACGGCGGATAACCGCGAAAATATTCGCGGGCTCGTTCTGTAGCATCGCGGTCCTGACCCGCGAATACCGTGATCGTGTGATCCGGTCGAGTCGCATTCTGCAGAGCCGCGCGAACCGCTGGACGCATTTTGCCGGCCGCACAGCCGCAGATCGAGTTCACCACCACCATTGTGGTTCCCGGCTGCTTGAGCGCCTGATCCACGTCTTCCGCCGTGCGGGTTTCCTGGATGCCTAGACGCGTAAGCTCCTCACGCATCGGCATGACCATAAGCTCCGGATACATTTTGAAATTCCCTCCCGTAACTGCTAGCTCGATTTTACATGACGTGATCCAGAGGACCGACGCGGTCGCGTCTCGGTTTTTGTGAGCGGGCCTGAGTGTAATCTCAATAGGTCGCATCACGCGTCAGTACCCGTTCGCGGTAGCGAATGGGTGAATTCGGACTAGGTGACACTCATCCGCTACCGCGGCCAGTGCTGACCTTCATAAGCCTCCTCAGGAAAGGTTGAATGCAAATTCAGGAAAATGTTCCTCTCGCGGCGTACACGACATTGCAGGTGGGAGGGCCGGCACGGTTCTTTATCGAGGCGCGAACTGAAGACGAGATTCGCGATGCTCTGTTGTTTGCGCGCGAGCGTTCTTTCGAGGTCTTTGTTCTTGGTGGGGGGAGCAACCTGGTGGTTGCGGATGGCGGCTGGCCTGGAGTTGTGTTAAGGATCGCAGTTGGAGGGACAGCCACACGTTCCAAAGATGGCCAAGAGATATTCACCTCCGGTGCGGGCGAAGATTGGGATAGTTTCGTAGCCTTCTCGGTCGAGCAGAACTGCGCCGGCATCGAGTGCATGAGCGGAATCCCCGGAACCGTTGGAGGGACTCCGGTGCAGAACGTAGGCGCATACGGGCAGGAGGTAAAGGACACAATCACAACCGTCCGCGTGCTCGATACGATCACGCTCGAGTTGCGCGACATGGCGGCCGCCGACTGCAGATTCGCATATCGGACCAGCATATTCAACAGTTCCGAAAAGGGACGCTATATCGTCACGCGAGTTTCATTCGCTCTCACGCCGGGTGGCAGTCCCAAAATGGAATATGCCGATCTGAAGCGCTATTTCGGAGAACGTTCTGCTCCGACGCTGAAGGAAGTTCGCGACGCGGTCCGATCCATTCGTTCCACAAAGGGAATGCTGATCAGAGCCGATGATTCCGATTCGCGGAGCGCAGGCTCATTCTTCAAAAACCCTGTAGTTCCTCGGGTTGAATACGAACGCATTGCTGCCCTTCCGATTTGCCGGGACGAAAATCCTCCGTCGTTCCCGGCTCCCGCGGGCGCACTAAAGATGTCCGCAGCATGGCTGGTCGAGCGATCTGGATTCCAGAAGGGCTATGCCGACGGACGTGTTGGCATCTCGCGCAAGCATAGTCTGGCAATCGTAAACCGAGGTGGTGCGACTGCCAGTGATGTACTGAGACTTAAGAACAAAGTTCAGGAAGGCGTGTTTCAGACCTTTGGCGTACGACTGCAGCCTGAGCCAGTTTTTGTGGGCTTCTAAGCTCTGGTTTCATTGCTGATCCAATGAATGTGGACCAACAATGACAAATCAGCCCACTTTTCCATCCGCCCTATTCGTCACTTTCGTACACAATATGAATCTAATCACCAGGAACTCATAGCCATGCTGATCAAGAAAGCTCCCGACATCCCCTCGTCCGAGATCACCCCGAAATCGGTTTACATGAACCGACGTCACTTCCTTTCCGGAGCCGCCGCCTTGGGAGCCGGATTGACGATGCTCGGATGCGAAATGGTGACGCCGTCAGAAGTTGTGCACGCGAGTACGAAGCTCGCGACGGTGAAGAGCCAATTCAGCACAACGGAACCGGAGACCCCGTTCAAGGACATTACCAATTACAACAATTTCTACGAATTCAGCACCGACAAGTATGGCCCGGCCGATCTGGCACGCAACTTCCGCACGCGTCCGTGGAAGGTCAAGGTCGGAGGCGCCGTCGCGCAGAAGAAGACCTACGAAATCGATGACCTGATGAAACTTGCGCCACTCGAAGAGCGCATTTACCGCATGCGTTGCGTCGAAGGATGGTCAATGGTGATTCCGTGGGTCGGTTTCTCGCTTAGTAACCTGATTAACCAGATGCAGCCCACATCCAAAGCCAAGTACGTGAAGTTCACCACGCTGATGGACATGACGCAGTTCCCGGGCCAGCGCTCGCAGGTTCTCGATTGGCCATACACGGAAGGCCTGCGCATGGACGAGGCTATGCATCCGCTAACGCTGCTCACTTTCGGGCTTTACGGCGAGACACTCCCAAATCAGGACGGCGCTCCAGTGCGGATCGTCGTTCCCTGGAAGTACGGGTTCAAGAGCATCAAGTCAATCGTCTCCATTGACTTCGTCGGCTCGGAACCTGCGACGGCATGGAATACCGCGGCTCCGAACGAGTACGGGTTCTATTCCAACGTAAACCCGAATGTCGATCATCCCCGCTGGAGCCAGGCGACCGAGCGCCGTATTGGCGAATTCTTCAAGCGTAAGACGCTGGTGTTCAACGGCTATGGAGATCAGGTTGCGAGCATGTACAACGGCATGGATTTGAAAAAGTACTTCTAATGCAGCGCCGCTGGATGATTCTTCTTAAAGTCGTCGTCTGGATTTTATGTCTGTCGCCCGTAAGTTGGCTGGCATGGAAAGCCACTCACGATCTCCTCGGCGCAAACCCGCTCAGCGAGATCACGCTGTCAACGGGCCACTGGACGCTTTACCTGCTGCTGATCACGCTGGCGATTTCTCCTCTGCGCAAGGTAACCCGCCTGAATTGGCTGATTCGCTTCCGGCGACTCATTGGGCTGTTTGCATTTTTCTATGGTTGCTTGCATTTGATGACGTACCTGTGGTTCGACAAGTTCTTCGACGTGCACGAGATCGTGAAAGACATCTACAAGCGGCCATTCGTTACTGCCGGGATGACGGCATGGGCGCTGATGTTTCCACTGGCGGTAACGTCGACAGCCGGTTCGATTCGTCGCCTGGGGGGTAAGCGTTGGCAGATTCTACATCGCCTCATCTACGTGAGTGCGATCGCCGGAGTGGTGCACTTCTGGTGGCTGGTGAAGCGCGATCTGACGCGTCCGGAAATTCTGGCGGCGATTCTCATAGGGCTGTTGGGATTCAGAATCATTGATCGCCTAGTGGCAACGCGCGCCTCACACCCGGCGATCATGAGGACAAAAACATCGAACAAAGCGGAGCCTACCGGCGTCACCCCAGGGTGACCAGCTTCCTTTGCCTGCTAACTAAGAATTTACAAAGCGGCACAGCTTGGCGCTTTCCAACTCATCCCATGAGGTCTATCTTCACCAGTCTCGCTCGCGCTTTCGAGAACGCGTGCGAGTACATCCCCCTTGCTGAATGGAGTTGATTATGGTCTCGAAATGCGTCAACCCTGCGTGCGATGTGAAGTTTACCTACTTTGGCACTGGCGAGTTGCTGGTGAAGACAAGCCCCGTTACCGGACATCAGGAGCTCTTCTGGCTGTGTCAGCGCTGCGCAACGGAGTGGCAGATTCCTACGGATCTGGTCCCGCTTCACGCAGCCAAGCCGGACCGCAAAGAAAAAGGCGCCGCGGCCTAACGGACTTCCAAAATAGAAAAAGGGCTGCGGAAACGCAGCCCTTGTGATTTGCAACTCAAATGACTAAGTGCTCACGGCGGTGCAGTTTCGTCCACTGCTTTTGGCTTTGTACAAGGCTTTATCTGCGTCGCGCAGCACTTGATCCGGCGGACGCTTCTCGCCGTCGCATGACGATGCACCGATGCTCACCGTAACCTGAACTTGATTCCTTGCATTCCGGCCCTTGGTCTTTTTCTTCCGGCGATTTCCGTCGCTGCGCCGGTCGTTACCGCGAACTTTGAACGGAGTCGCTTCGATCCGCATCCGCAGAGTCTCCAGATTGGGATATGCATCATCGACGGATTTGCCGGGAAAGACTACTGCGAACTCTTCGCCGCCATATCGAAAAGGCTTTCCGCCCCCGGAAACATCCGCAAGGCGCGAGGCAATCATCTGCAGAACCTGATCTCCGGTTTCGTGACCATAGGTGTCATTAAATGATTTGAAGTGATCGACGTCAATCATAGCGATGGCATAGTTGTCGCCTATTTTCGCGAGTTCCTGATTCAACGCGCGACGGCTTGGGAGTTGCGTGAGTTCGTCGCGATAGGCCATCGTGTAAGAAGTCTCAAGCACGGCAACGCTCAGAATGAGTCCGCCGGTTGCAAAGTACGCCGACGTTAGGTGGTTCGCCCCGCCTGCGTTCAATGCGATGAATGCTGCTACCAGCGCCCAGAACAAGGCGCTTTCGACCGGACGTCGCCGGTCAGCGAGGTAGATCAACATCACCACGCCGGCAACGATGAACACCAGCAACGCCGGCTGCGAAATGTGACTCCACTCCGAATAATTCCTTGGAACGATCGCTCCTTGCATGAACCCAGCAGCGAGCGCCTGGGCCGGTTGAGTGAGGGCGACGAACGCAACCATCACAATCTGCGCAGCGACGAAACCGACGCGGCGGCGTCCGCGAGGAGAGATAATGCCGCGATCGTGCATGAACGACAGCGCAATCAGATTCAGCGGAAGCAACAGCGCGATCGCATCAAATACGGTGCGATGAATCCCTGCCGACGAGAGTGCCGGTGTAATGAAAGCCAGGGCGCGATCGCAAAGGCCGACGATGAGAATGGCAAAAAACAACCGACTGCATTTGAACAAAGCGCTTAGCACCAGTCCGGCGCCGAAGATGACGTAGGGAAAATCCCGCCAGAACGAATCGTTCAGCTTGCCAAAGCCGTGGGCGTTGAGCGCAACCGCCGAAGCCAGCAGGATGAACCCGCCGGGGAATAGTAAGCGATAGAGAATGCGGAGCGGCTTCGAGGTCACCCGTGCTCCCCGCGTGGAACGGACCGCAACATGCGGGTGCGCTTGGGAGGCTCTTCTCCCGTTTGGCGTCCAAGCTCGCGGCACATGCGCGCGATCTCAGCTTTTTGCCGATCCTTCAGCAACACAAACTCAAATCCGTGATAGAAGGCCTGGCAATAGCGGACAGCCGCATAAACTCGCAGCGTGGGGGAAAGTTCGAATGCGATCACTTCTCCGGAGCGCAGTTGCTCCGACATGCGTGCACCGAGGCCGCCTTCACCGAAGGTGTGCCACTGTCCGCGGATGCCGATTTTCATGTCTTCGTAAGCACGGTAGGCGACCACTGGCCGATCCATGGTGTACCTGGGGTATCTGCGCTTTAATGCATACATGGGGAAACTCCTTACTACCAGCCTTTATTGGTTAAGTACCACCCGATCACAACTAGAAGCCCCGTACCTGCAGCCAGAAACCATGCGCGAGCGTTGGACCGCGAAATAGTTAAATCTGGCGCCGAGTCAGTGCGCGGTCCGAATCCGATAATCGGTGCGGTCTGCTCCCGTTCGAGTCCAGAAATAACCACCGGGCCAACCGTCCAGTTCCACATCACACGGGCCATGATCTCGCCTTTGGTCAGAAAAGCAATGCGGACCTTCTGCCCGACCGACAATTCCTTACGCCAGTGGCGGATGGCAAATCCGCTGCAGCTAATGTTCACCAGAACAGCCTGAAACTCGGTTTCGGCGCCGGGCTCGTCCACCCAGACTTTCACCGACTCCGGTTGGTTCACCCGTTCATCGCGCCGACGGTCGACAAACACCTGCTCGCATACCTGGGGTTCAGGGGACTCCATTGAGGGCCTAGTGGAAAGAAAGTAGACGAGAGCTAAGGTGGAGGCAACACACGAAGGTACCTCGGCCCGATGGACTACTCTCAATTAACTATTTGAGTAGTGGTTTGGAATCAGCAGCTTACAAGCCCATGCCGCCGCTTCAGAGTCGGTGTTTTCCGGTGGTTTGGTCCACGTGGTCTTAAATGTGCAACGTCCGTTTTGCCGAGCCTCCAACTGTCTGCACTGCTTTAGAGCGGGGTGGCTGTTACGGTGCCAAGTCTGCTGATCTTCGCGGTACGATTCAGGATTGATTCCCTGGCAGTGGATCTTTCGGGGAAATTTTTCCCGCAAGAAGAAATTTGATCGCGACACCGGCCTAAACACTCGCGATTCGTAATCGGTCAGGGAAGTAACAGGGAAGTTGAGACAACCCCTTTTTGTCACTCAACTTGGGACGGCTTAGCCGGTCGTTCTGGGGCCGGGCTCGGAACAAGCAGCGATTTCCGATCCTTACTTGTGGAGTGCGCGTTTTTCCAAGACACCAAGGCGACTGGCACGCGCTCGGCTAGGCACGCAGAGATCCGCCCAGTTGTTCAATGACCGCGATGATTTTTCGGCTCCAATCTGCCACCTCGTCATCGCGCAGGGTGCGATCGGAGGACTGGAAGACCACCCGCAGCAACAGTGAATATTTGCCGGCGGGGACCGAGCCGCCACGGAAGAGTTCGCGGGGGACAATCGCGATCATCTCAGGCATGCTCAGATTCTCGATAGCTGCGCGCAGACGGCTGTAGGGCACGCTGGCGTCGAGCAGCAGAGAAAAATCGCGCTCAACGGAAGGGAAGCGCGAGAGCCGCCGATACCGAGGTTCACGCAGCGGGACGCAGAACAAAGTGTCTAGATCGAGCTGCACGATCCAGACTGGCTGTTTGAGCTTGCGTTCGGCTGCCACATCAGGATGTAATTGCCCCAGTTCGCCGACAGGTTCTCCATTCAAGAGAATCTTCGCCGAGCGTCCCGGATGCAGATATTTGGCTCCCGGAGCTTCGAAACGCAGCGATTCGGCGGCGAATAGATCGAGCAGATTCTCAACGTCGCCTTTGAGGTCAAAGAAGTCGAGCGCCCTCGGGGCTTGTTCCAGATTTGTCTCAGGAACTGCGCCTGTGCCTGCGATGCAGGCGTTGTATCTCTGATTGACGCGGTCTCCGTCGGCAGAGAAAACGTTTCCCATTTCGAAGAGCCGCACCTCGCTTGATCCGCGGTTAAAGTTCCAGGCGAGCATATTGAGCATGCCGGGAAGCAGGCGGTTGCGCAGCAGAGGCACCTCTTCGCTTAGCGGGTTTTCCAGTGCGACTGCGCGACTAGTGGCAAACTGTTCAGCATCGGACCTGGAAATGAACGTCGGCGAGATGGCCTCGTCGTAGCCGAGGGCCAACAGGCGAGCACGAGTCTTCGCCTCGGGCATGGCATAGGGCTGCTCAACGACTGCTCCTGAGAATGCCGGAAGGGTGTTGACGAAGTTGTTGAAGCCATAAACGCGCGCGATCTCTTCGATCAGATCGATCTCGCGCTCCACGTCCATGCGCCAGGTCGGAATGGTCACCGGATACGAATTTGCCTGTTCCGCGACGGCCGCGCTCGATGCTGTACTCGAAGAACTTGAGCGCTTGGTGGTGCGAATAAAGCCGAGCCGGCGCAGAATGCGGCTCGTGTCAGTGTCGGGAATTTCCTGGCCGAGGATGCGGCGAATCTCGCCTCGATGCAGCTCGATGGCAGTACGCGTGAGATCGCGGCCTAGCGCGTCATTGTAGCCGCCCAACTTACCGCCAGCGCTTTCAAGGACTAGTTCTGCGACGCGATCGCAGGCAAGCGGAGTCGCACCCCAATCGGCGCCGCGCTCAAAGCGGTGCGATGCGTCAGTATGCATCCCTTGTCGCCGCGCCGTTCGGCGCACGGTGGCGGGATCAAACCACGCCGATTCGATGAGCACGTTGCGAGTCCTGCTGGTGATC
The DNA here is from genome assembly GCA_035764005.1 of Terriglobales bacterium. Classification (NCBI taxonomy): domain Bacteria; kingdom Pseudomonadati; phylum Acidobacteriota; class Terriglobia; order Terriglobales; species Terriglobales bacterium. Next base: position 10,983 of record DASTZZ010000085.1, on the reverse strand, counting down.
ATCGTGTCCCAGCCACCCATCACACCCGCCAGAGCGACGGGTTTCACGGCATCGGCGATGACCAGGTCTTCGGGATGCAGCTCACGCTCGACTCCGTCCAGAGTTTTGAGTTTCTCGCCCTTGCGCGCAAGTCGCACGACGATTTTGCCGCCCTCAAGCAGATCGAGATCGAACGCGTGCGTGGGATGTCCCATCTCCATCAGCGTGTAGTTGGTCGCATCCGCAACGTTGTTGATTCCGTGATGATCTTCGATCAGCAGGCGCTCAAGAATGTGCTCAGGAGACTTGTCGATGTGAACGTCGCGGATAACACGCGCCGTGTATCGCGCGCACAGTTCGGGTTCAACGATCTCAATCGGGAATGGATCGAGATGTCCTGTATTGGGAAGATGCGGTGTGATCGGCTTCAGGTCGAGGTCGTAGATGGCCGAGCACTCACGCGCGACGCCGTAGTGGTTCATCGCATCGACGCGGTTGGTCGTGATCTCCATCTCGAAGATCATCGCGGCGCCTTCGCCGGTGATGCTCTCGACGGCGATACCGGAGTGAGTCAAGTCCTCCGCCAAGCGGTGGTAATCCACCCGCAGCGGGACGAACTCACGAAGCCAATTGGGAGAAATGTGCATAGCTACCAGCGGCTAGCCACTAGCTGCTAGCCAATTCGTTTAACAACTTTGAATTCGATGGCCTGGGAACACAGCTTCTGACAGGCTCACAAAAGCTTGCCAGGTGGGCAACTCGCAATCACCACCAGCCCAAGCTAGCGGCTAGCAGCTAGTAGCTAGCAGCTTCCTTCACGCAAACTGCTCCAAAAACCTCACATCGCCCTGATAAAAGAGCTGAATGTCTTCAACTCCGTACTTCAGAATCGCGATTCTTTCTACACCCATGCCGAAGGCAAAACCGCTGTACTTCTGTGGATCGTAGCCTACGAATCCGTACACTTTGGGATCAACCATGCCCGAGCCGAGAATCTCGATCCATCCGCTGGCTTTGCACATGGCGCAACGTCCGCCGTCGAGCTTGCCGCTGCCTCCGCACTTAAAGCACGAGATCTGCATATCCGCGCTCGGTTCCGTAAATGGGAAAAATGATGGATAGAAACGTGTTCTCACGGCGGAGCCGAACATCTCTTTCGCCCAGCGGTCGAGCGTGCCCTTCAGATCGCAAAAAGTGATGTTTGTATCCACCGCCAATCCCTCCACTTGATGGAAGATCGGCGAATGGGTCGCGTCCGCAGTGTCGGCGCGATGAACTTTTCCAGGAACGATTACGCGCACCGGCGGCGGCTGCTTCTCCATGACTCGAATCTGGACCGGTGACGTATGCGTCCGCAGCAGCAGACGTTCGCGCAAAGGCTTGTTCTGCTGACCGGCAACGATGAGAGTGTCCTGGGTATCGCGCGCCGGATGATTCGGGGGGAAGTTGAGCGACTCGAAGTTGTAGTAGTCGGTCTCAACCTCCGGCCCTTCAGCGACGGAGTAGCCCATGGCTTTGAACACGGCGACAATTTCGTTCTTGGTGCGAATCAGCGGATGCTCGACGCCGAGCTTGCGGCGATTGCCAGGCAGGGTCACATCGATCCGCTCCTGCTCGAAGCGCGATGCTGAAGAACCAGATGAGATTCCCGCAAGAGTCGCATCGATTTTTTCTTCGACCAGCTTCTTAAGTTCATTCACCCGCCGGCCGACATCGCGCTTCGCCGGTCCCGGCGCGGCTTTGAGCCACTGCTCGTTGACTTGTGTGAGGATGCCGTTCTTGCGCGCCATCCAGCGGTCGCGGAGAGCTTTCCATTCGTTTTCCGATGAAATGCTCTTCGTTTCGCTACTTAAGGCAGACGTCAGCTCGCGTCCGGCGCTGTCGAGCGCTGCGGCAGAGAAATCGTCGAGCTTGGGAACGGAGTACATGGTCTCGCACTCTCGTCATTCCGAGCGGAGCGCGAAGCGCGAGAGAAAAATCCCTACTCGGCCCATGCAGTCTGGAGGTTCGCAGGGATTCTCACGGCCACTTCGGAATGGCATTCAGGAGAAGCTAAGCGCTCTTCGCCAGCGCCGACTTCGCTTGCGCGGCCAGCGTAGCAAATGCGGGAGCATCGTTCGCTGCCAACTCGGCGAGCACCTTGCGATCAAGCTCCACGCCGGCCTTCTTCAATCCGTTGATGAATTGGCTGTAGCTGATACCGTTCAGCTTGGCTGCCGCGTTGATGCGCACGATCCAGATCGAGCGATATTGGCGCTTCTTCTGCTTGCGTCCAGCGTAGGCGAACTTAAGTCCGCGTTCGACGCTCTCTTTCGCTGAGCGATAGAGTTTCGATTTAGTTAAAAAGTATCCACTTGCACGCTCAAGTATCTTTTTCCGCTTGGCGCGCCTCTTAGTTCCGCGTTTTACGCGAGGCATCGGTGAGGCTCCTTTTTCGACTACGGTTATGCGGCTGGAGGTAAGGGTCAGTACCTCTTCGCGCGCTGCGCAAATGCAGCTCTCAGCAATCAGCTAAAACATCCGGAGATTGAGAGGCCAATTGCTGATGGCTGAGTGCTGACGGCTTCCGTTAGTACGGAATCATGCGCTTTACTTTGGGCTGGTCGGCCTTATCGACCATCGTGTCCAGGTCCAGGCGCCGCTTCGTCTTCTTCGTCTTGGACGTAAGAATATGGCGCATGAACGCGTGCCCACGCTTCACCCGACCGCTGCCGGTCTTCTTGAAGCGTTTAGCAGCGCCACTGTGGGTTTTTAATTTCGGCATCGTTCCTCTGCAAACAATTCAAAGCCCCAGCAGCGTCGGAGCCGCTGGGGACTGATGTAAGTATATCAGTGCTCAGAGAATCGGGCCATCGGGTGATGGGGTCATCGGGTGAATTGAACAGCAAAATCAAAACCCGACTCGGATTTGCGCGGACCATTCGGGCCTGGATTGCCGCAGATGAGACGAGCGAAGGATTGTAACAACTAGCAGCTTCTCGCCGAGATCCCATTCCCGACTTTCCGCTTTTATCCCCAGGCGATGCATCCGCGTAATCCGCGTCGGGTTTTCATTTTTAGCCAGCAGCCAGTGGCGGCTTACGCTTGCTGCGCTGCAGGACTACCCTGTTGCGGCTTTGGAGGAGCTTGCTTCTTGCCTTCGACCTTCTTCGGTGGGGCAAGAATGGCGTGCAACGTGTTACCTTCCATGCGCGGACGAAACTCGACCACGGCGCGGTCGCCTACTTCTTTCAGCAGACGCTCGAGAACTTCGCGTCCCAGATTGGTATGCGTCATTTCTCGGCCGCGGAAGAAGATCGTGGCTTTTACTTTGTCGCCTTGTTCTAGGAAGCGCAGTACGTGGTTCTTTTTGAACTCGTAGTCGTGCTCGTCGACGTTGATGCGGAACTTTACTTCTTTGATGGTGATGACTTTCTGGTTCTTCTTCGCCGCGCGCTCCTGCTTCTCCTTTTCGTAGAGAAACTTGCCGTAATCCTGAATGCGGCAGACAGGGGGATTCGCGGTAGGCGAAATTTCCACCAGGTCGAGTCCTCTTTCACGGGCGATTTTGAGCGCCTCAAACGGTTGCATGATGCCGAGCTGAGTTCCGGTTTCGTCGATTACGCGGATTTCGCGGGCGCGAATACGCTCATTGATGCGGATAAAACGCTTGTCGATACTTTCCTCCGGGGAGTGACGCGGCTTCGGACCGCACAGATTCTCGAAGTATAGCATGGGTCCTGAGCTGCACGAGCCGGAGCAGCATTGCCTAAATCATTTATCAAGGAATGGGCGGAAGCCATGAAGCTGCTGATCTCACAAGTGCCAAGCGCCAGCTACGGGCTCAATTTAAACTTTGCCGCCTGACCGATTGGAAAAGCGCCTTTCAGACGCTGCGGTTTGCTAAACCGCAGCGTAACGCTGGAATACTTCGCCCGGCAGGCGGACCATTTTGGAACCCGGCACCATCTGCATCGGCGCGCCCTGAACGACCACGGGGCCTGATCTCTCTTCGACGGCCAGATCTTGATCGACGCTCATCCTCTCGATCTTTAGTCCCAGCGTGCGCTCAAGGTTGCGAAACTCGGCTCGATCCTGGTGTGTGACGAAGACGGATGCGACTCCGGCAGCGCCGATCCGGCCGGTGCGGCCCACACGGTGAATCAAATCCTCGGCCAGTTGCGGCAGTTCGTAGTTGATTACGTGCGCGACGTCGTCCACGTGGATGCCGCGCGATGCCACGTCGGTGGCGACGAGTATTGGCACAGTTCCGTCCTGAAACCGAGCCAGAGCTGCGTTTCGTTGCGATTGTGAACGGTCGCCGTGCAGAGTGCCCGTGCTGAATCCCTGCTTTTCGAGTTGGCGCGCGAGCCGGTCGGCTCCGCGTTTGGTGCGCACAAACACGAGGCAGCGGCCATCCTCTTCGTGGAGGAGCCGGACAAGCAATGACAGTCGCTGATTCGCGGCCACCTCAAACGCCTGCAGCTTTACGCTCGCAGCCGGCTTCGACGTCGAACCCAGCGCAATGCGTGCCGGATTCTCGACGAAGTCGCTGACGATGTGCGCCACCGCCGGATCGAGCGTCGCCGAAAAACAGAGGGTCTGACGCTGGCGCGGCAAGCTGTTCGCGATGCGGCGAATCGAAGGTAGAAAGCCCATGTCGAGCATGCGATCGGCTTCGTCGAGCACCAGGATTTGCGTCGTGCTCAACTTAACCAAGCCTCGGCGGAGAAAATCCTCCAGCCGTCCTGGAGTCGCGATCACGAGATTCGCTGTGCGCAGTGCCGCAATCTGCTGGCGCTCCGACGCTCCGCCGATGGCGAGAGCCGCAGCTGGCAGCTTCTTGCCGCGCAGTTGCTCATATTGTTGCTGAACCTGAATGGCCAATTCCCGGGTTGGCACAAGTACGAGCGCGTGAACGCCGGCTCCGCGGATACTCAGCAGCCGTTCCGCTACGGGAATCAGGAAGGCAAGCGTCTTACCGGTTCCGGTCTGCGCGGTTGCCAGGAGATCTCTTCCGCTGAGCGCGATTGGGATTGCGTCGCTTTGTATTGGGGTGGGTGTTTGAAAATTGTTGGCGAAAAGTCGCTTCCCGAGATAGTTCGAAATGGGGAGCTCAGAAAAATTGGAAATCAAAAAGTCTTCTTTCTTCAGATCGCGGAATCGAGAATAAAGGCCGAATCGGTTTCGGCGACTTTCACTGAATCCGCGGGGAGCGGTTGCGCGACAATCGGCGCAGCCTGCCCGCTGATGGCCTCCAGGGCCTCATTGATGGTGATGTGCATGCCCACCGAACTTCTCGCCATACGTCGAGCGGAAGATGATGTGAGACTGCAGAGTTGAAATCGATTTTGCACCTTTTCATTGGCGCGGTGGACGAGGACGGAACGCATGGCTAGACTCCTCTGGAACGGCGGGATTGAGCCGGAGGCAAAAGCCTCCGGCATTGTTCTTCGTTTCCGAAATTAGAGGGCGCGAACTTCTTCAGCCTGCAAGCCCTTCTGACCCTTCGTCACCTTAAATTCCACGCGCTGGCCTTCGGCCAGGCTGCGGAAGCCGTTGGCCTGAATGGCGGAGTGATGAACGAAAACGTCCTCGCCACTCTCGCGCTGAATGAAGCCAAATCCTTTGGCGTCGTTAAACCACTTAACTGTTCCTTGTTCCATTGATAGATACACTTCTTTCTTCTTTGATGTTTACGTTGAACTGGATCGGAAGTTACTTCAGGGCAGGAACTGCGTTTCAGGCGAGAACTTGCTCAAACGTCCGCGTCGAATTGAACGTAGGCTGATTATAGCACGTGAGGCGGCCATCATGGTTGGCCGCGGCACAAGCAATAAAAGCATCCGCCAGTCACCCATCTAGGGAACAAACAAATCAAGCATGCTTCTCGCGTCTTCGGCATCACCAGGGCAATGTCTTGCGTCCAGGGCCTCGCAGATGGTTCGCAGAGTGTTCTGGTGCTGGTAGAACTCTTTTGAACGAAAGCCGCTGCGAACTTTTGGTCCGACCGCGATCAGGATGACGTGACCGCCACCATCTTCGGTGTCGCTGTCGATGCTTTCATCGAAGGTGATCAGCAGCAATCCATCTTCCTGAAATTCCTCATTATTTAGCAGCGGCGTCAAATTTGCTTCCAGCCATTGATCGGCGGCGGCGAGCTTATCTGCGTCAGTGCACGGTGCGCTCGAAGGACAATCATGCGCGTCATGCCGCGCGTTAGGAGCAATGTAGATCAGATTGGGAAGGGTGCCTTCTTTGAGATCTGCGGCAAGTTGATCGAAGGGGACCAGATTCGCCGCTTGTGCTGGATCGTTGGCGACATCGGTGAAATATGCGAATGGGTTGTGATCCTTTTCATATGGATAGACGTTATAGCCGGTGTATCCCACCCATGGAAGCGACTCAGCATAGGACTTCCAGGTTTTGCCGGCCTTAGTCACATGCGCCGCGATCTCGTCTGCGGTGACACTTCCATTGAAATCACCGCCTGCCACGAGAAACTTTCCCGCTGTAAGTTCGAAGTAATCCCTGAGCGAACCATGAGTGTTCGCGAAGTATTCAGTTGCGAGCGCCCCCTTCTTTGCGAGCGCGTTCACGAACGGCATCCGTGCGTTTCCAATCACCTGACTGAAGGAATGATTTTCCTCGACAACCAAAGCAACATATCGATGATCCGGAATCCTGGAGGTGACATTGACCGTTGCTTCAGCGGATGCGCTTCCCCCAGGCCCAATCGCGGTGAGGACGTATGTGGTTGATTCCGACAGCGAGGGAGTCGTGAACGTGTCCTGAATTCCAAACTGCTGATTGGGCACCTGGTCAATGCTCACAGTCATTGCGTTCTGAGCTTGCCAGGAAATGATTGCGCTCGAATTCTTCCGGATGAGTATGGTCGTTTCCCCGTTGCATTCCGGGTCAGCGTCCGGACACACCGCGACCGCAATCGTAGGCTTGACCAGAACCGTCAAAGTTGCCTGAATTTGTGCGGTGCCGCCCGGTCCCGCAGCGATTGCCGTGAAGCTCTGCGTCGTTGTCGCGGTGATGGATCGCGATCCGTTCGGGGCGACACTACCGATTCCGTTGTTAATCGTCACTGTCGTTGCGTTCGTTGTGCTCCAGGTGAGAGTTGCGGATGCACCGGGAGCGACTTTCTCCGGCTGAATGGCAAATGTGAGGGTAGGAGCAGGAGTTGCTGTCTGACTGCCGCCGTCCGTGCTTCTGGGTATTGAACTCGTGATCCCGCGTTCGCAGCCCGCAAGATAAAGGCAAAGAACTACAAGAAGAAAATGAAAAGTGAACCGCATGGCCCAGAGCCCTTCTGCTGCACCGAGACTCGTGGCATACCTGATTTCGCGATCTCTGGCCAGAGTCACTGCTGGAATTTGAGGGGGAAACCAGCAGCTTAGGTTGCATGCCGGAGATTGGGGAGGGACCAGAAGCTCGTGCCGCAATCGGCAGAGTAGGAGCATAATGTTTCGCGAAGGTCCTTCGTCATGGGGTCTCCTAGTATTCGCGCTCAATTAAGTTGTGCGCGGATCTTAGAAAAGTTGGATCGGCAGGACGATACACCAGCCGTGGACTTACAAATCCTCGAGGAGGTCAGATGAAGAAGCTTTTTGTATTCGTTGTGGTCTTCGCCATGAGCTCGTTAGCTTTTGCGGTGAACGACAAGACCGACAGCAAGAACGCCAAAATGGAAACGGTAACGGGAGTGGTAAGCGATGCCAAGTGCGGCGCGGCCAATCACGATGCAGATTGCGTCAAGAAATGCGAAGAAGCCGGTGAGCCGCTGGTCATCGTCAATGACAAGGATAAAAGTGTGATGTCGGTTAAGAATCCCGAAGTGCTGAAAGGACACGAAGGACATCACGTGAGACTGAAGGCGCACGTATATCCCGACAACTCACTTCACATCATGAACGTCGCGATGATGAAGAATCAACCTAAGTCAACCGGTGCTGGTGGAGAAATGCATCAGTAGGTTCACTTACAGCTACTGCAAATGGCGGCCTCATGTGGCCGCCATTTGCATTTTTATCGGACGCATACGAACCAGACGCTCCGCTTCGCACCCAGGCCGAGAAAACACGTCGGCAACTTAGCGGAGAGCCTTGCTGACGTTGTTAGAAATTTGTCAGCCGTTTCTAAATTCGCAGTTATTCGGCCGGCATTAACTGAGGCAAGTATCCACTGCGCTTTCTCTCGGATATTTGATTACAGCTCTTTGACATGGACATGACACTTCATCCAGTGCTGCTGGTTAGGCTTCTTCTGCCACCCGTCTGATCGCAAAACTATTAAGGAGAGATACATGAGACTGGTCTTACGAGGCCTCATTGCGTCCTTTGCTCTCATCGGCGTGCTCGCATTGACAAGTTGCAGCGGGGGAGGCGGAGCGAAGTCAATGCTGCCGACGAACGCAAACGCGCAGAGCGCAACTGTAACCGTGAACATTGGAGATTCACCAGATGATCGCGTGGCCGCGCTTGAAGTCACGATTGCTTCGATATCGCTGATCAACGATTCGGGAACCGCAGTACCGGTGCTGACATCGCCGTTAGAGATCGAGCTACGACATCTCGCCGGAACCTTTCGTCCGATTTCGCTGAGTTCGGTGCCGCCGGGCACCTATATACAGGCGAGCATTCAGCTGTCTGCAGCCGAAATCACAGCCTTGGATGCGACCACCGGACAGCTAGTCGAAAAGGACTTGCCTGTCCCAAGTTCGCCGATCACCGTTAAGTTCGCCTCGCCTCTCGTACTAACAACGCAAGCTGCGACCGTGAATCTAGACTTTAATCTCGCGTCATCAGTGTCAATCGATGCGTCGGGAAATATCACCTTCGCTCCGACGATCGTCGCAACCACGGGTATGGTGCGCCCCGACAAAGATAATGAAAACGAATCCGAAGAAGGCGAAGTTGAGGAAGTAGTCGGTGCTGTGACTGACGTTTCCAGTCCGTCGTTCACCATCATGCTCGGTCAAGGGCCGCAGAAGCTCACGTTCCTGACAAACAGTTCGACCGAGTTCAAAGATGCGGGAAGCCTTTCGGCGATCACGACAGGAACAATCGTTGAAGTCCACGCGGTCACGCAAACTGACGGCACCCTGCTTGCGACCAAAGTCGAAGTGGAGGTCGAGGACGAAAACGAGCAAGAAGCCGAGGCCGAAGGGCTTGTCGTGAGCACGAGCGGCTCTCCGGTGACGCAATTTGCGGTCCTGGTACGGGATCGTTCGGGAGATTCAAGCAAGTCTTCGCCCCTGGGAAGCACGCTGACGGTGAACGTAAACAGCAACACGAATTTCGCCATCGACAACGACGGCTTTGACCTCAGCAAGCTGAGCTTCACGCCGATTTTCGACGCCAGCTCACTCGTGAAAGGACAGAACGTCGAAGCCGAGATGGATAGTCACGAGATCGAAGCCGAGGATGAACATTCGGGCTCAATGGCAATTACTGCGGACAAGGTCCGATTGAAGCAGCAGGCGCTCACAGGTGTGGTATCGGGATTGAATCAAAATGGGAACGCCAGCAGCTTCACTCTGACGGTCGCGTCGGATTCGGTGTTTGCGATGCTTGCCGGACAGACTGCAATCAGCGTTGTCGGCCAGGCATCTACCGAACTGAAGACCACAGTTGCGAATGGAGGAACAGTTCAAGTTCGCGGGTTGCTGTTCTTCTCGTCAGGTAAGTACAGCATGGTCGCGGCTCGCGTAACGCAACCTTGAATGAACTCCATTGCGAGGCCGCGATTGCCCTCGCGGCTTCGCATTGCCAGATCTATGGCACCGGCTTGGCCATTTTCAGATACTACGCAGACCTAAGAGTGGATCTACTTTACTGGCTGTGCGCGCCGGAACATAACAGGCCAGCCCACCTATCAAAAGCAATACAAAAGACGCGCCCATGAAGCTGGTTGCGTCAGCTGCGCTTACTCCATACAGTGCGCTAGACAGAGCACGCGCGGATAAAAGCGCCAGCACCATCCCGATGACGAGGCCAATCGAGACTAGCCTAAGGCCGTGACGCAGAACGAGCCGCAGTACCTGCATTCGATCTGCTCCGAGCGCCATGCGGATGCTGATTTCCCGTCGCCGCCGATTGACTGAATAAGACAGCAAGCCGTAGAGGCCGATGCTTGCTAGTCCGAGTGCGATCAGTCCGAAAAGGGACAGCATTCCCACGCCCATCGAGGCCGTCCAGAGTGCCTGCTCGACGATCTTACGTCCGGTTCTCGCGTCGGGAACCGGCATTTGCGGATCGATGTCATGTATTACATGCTCTGCAGGTATGAGCATCTGGGAGGAGTTCCCGGCGGTTCGAACGTACAAAACCATCGAATCGGAAAAATTTTGCCGCAGCGGTATGTAGATGCAGGAACGCGGGCTCTCTCCCAACGTCTGGTAGTTCGCATTTCTGGCGATGCCGACTATCTGCCGATAGCTGTTCTCGCCAGCGAGGCGAAATCTCTTGCCGATTGCGTTCTGGTTGGGCCAGTAACGCGCGGCCATGGCCTGGTTGATGATGGCGACAGATAAGGAGTCTTCACGATCGTCGTCGGTGAAGTCGCGCCCGCTCACAATCGGAATTCCGGTAGTTGAGAAATAACCGGTATCAATGGTGTTGAGGACCGATGTTACGGCATCAGATTTTCGCTGCTGCTCGCGGCCCTCGATCACGATTCCGTTTACCGCGCGTCCCCACAACGGCAAGTTTGACGCCCACGACGCGGAGACGACACCCGGTTGCGCCGCCAGACGATTGCGAAGCTCGCGATAGAAGTTCTCGGTGCGCGGCTTGTCGTAGCCAACTTGTCCGGGATTGAGCATGAACACCGCGAGATGATCGGTCGGGATGCCGGGTTCGATGGCCGTCGCAGGCACAATGCTGTGCAGAAAGAGTGAAGCAATCACAAGCGACACCAGCGAGAGCGCCACTTGCGCGATCACGAGGACGTTCCCTAAATGAAACCCTCGCCGGCTTCGCCCGGAGCCCTGGGTATCTTCTTTCAGCGTATCCA
>DASTZZ010000084.1 GCA_035764005.1 Terriglobales bacterium | reverse complement strand
TGATCTTTCACCGGCAGATTCACTTCTTCGATCATGTTGCGGCGACTCACCCGCATACGCAAACCGGTGTAGTTCTGTGCGGGCTCGAGTTCGAACCAGCCTTGTGTTGTCACAGCGCGGAAACGGGATTGACCTGAGTATCCGTAGCTAGAAGAGCAATTCGCGTGAACGCCGCTCGGGAAATGGAGCTGGAACATGACCAGCTCTTCCACTTCTTTGAAGTGCTCGTCGCCGGGCGTGCTGTAAACAAAGGCATTCAGCTCGACGGGTTCTTCGCCGGAGATGTAGCGCGCGGCTTGGAGACCATAGATACCGATATCCATCATCGATCCGCCGCCGGCGAGGGCTTTGTTCAAACGCCACTGCGTGGGATCGCCAATGTGAAAGCCAGTGTCACATTCGATGACTTTGAGTTGTCCAAGCTCCTGCGAGCGCGCCAGACGGATCATCTCCTGGTTGTAAGGCTCGTAGCGGCAGCGATATGCGACCATCAGCTTGCGGTCGGCTTTGTGCGCCGCGTCAATCATCGCCTGGCAATCGGCTGGAGTGTTCGCCATCGGCTTTTCGCAGAGGACATGCTTGCCCGCCTTAAGTCCGCGAATCGTGTACTCGGCATGCATGCCGTTGGGCAGCACGATGTAAATCACATCAACATCTGGATTGTCCCGAATTGAATCGTAGTTCTGGTAGTTGTAGATGTTCTTCGGATTCACTCCATAACGAAGCGCGAGTTTGTTGGCTTTATCCGGATGTCCGCTCACAAATGCGACCACGCGCGACTTCTCGCATTTGGCGAATGCCGGCAGAATCTGGTTAATCGAAAGATTGCCCAGCCCAACAATCGCCCATCCCAACTTGCGCCCGGGAGGATCGGGAACATAAAGCTGCTGCGCCGAAGAGTCCTTGAGTAGCGCTCCGGAGACATTGGCGGCAATCAGTGTTTTGCCGGCCTTTGCGATGAATCCGCGGCGTGTGATGTGGTTTCCGATGTCAGCCATGATGCGCATCCTCTCTTTAACAGATCAGGCGAGTTTCTATAACAGATGAGGCGAGTTGCGGCGACATTCTAACGCTTAGTCGTTGTTTGAAAGACTGCCAGGGCTCATGCGGAGCAGGAACGCCAAGGATTGAGGAGAGATTCACACCTTATATCGGTGCCATCCTGAGGCCCTCTTTTGGCCGAAGGATCTCCCGTAATGCTTGAACCTGAAATGCCCTGGCATGGCTCGCTCCAAAAACAACTCACGTCCATGGGTCATGAGCCCAGAAAGCGCATTTCACTTTGAAGCATCGCGGGAGATCTCTTCGCGCAACCGAAGCGCTTCAGGATGACAGATGATTGAGAGCATCCACGACAAGCGAATGATTCAGGCTTTGTACCTATAAACGCTCCTACTCACTCTCTCCTCAACGCTAAGGCTGGTTTCACTGCGAAGCCGGCGGGAACGTGGCAATTGCGGCGAACCATGTCCCACTTTGGTCCTGGGTAAACGTCGCCTCGACCGGACCGGCTGCCGATTGGATCTCATACTCGTCGGCATCTCCATCCACGTATGTCATTAGAGTAAAACCAGTACCCACTTTCGAGTTCCCAATCGGGAAGGTATAGCCGAAGATGAGTTCTCCGTTTTGCGCGGTCGTTACCAGCCCGCTGCTGAAGCTTGTGCCGGTGTTGCCCTGAGCGAACGTGGTTTGGTCGAAGAGTACGCTTGCTGAGAGACCTTGCCATTCCGAGACATGGGCCTCCATGGCACATCCTCCGGCCGTGGCTTTGATGGTCACAGTATCGGCACCGCCTAATCCGCTTCTTACCCGCCAGAAATAGGCATTGGCTTCCTGCGCTGGGTTGCTCATCGGGCCGGCAACAAGCTCGAAGAGATTCCCGAGCGTGTCGGAGACGGAGAGTGTTCCGGCAGGTCGAACACAGGTGCCGGTCACGATAAGCGACGTTCCCGGCAGCGTGGGATTCTTGAACGATACCGACATCGAGGTGAATCCACCGGCTTCGTTGCCCTGCACATTTGCCTGCACGAGTTTGATTCCACTCACCGGAACAGTAGCCGCAGTAAAGCTCACCGATGCAGGGGCGTCGGCGATGGTCACGGTTTGCGATGAAGGCGTAAACACTACGCCGGTCCGGGATGGAGTCACGGTATATGTACCATCCAGCAGCCCGGAGAACTGGAAGTTGCCATTGCCATCAGTATTCACGGCGGCGACCGAGGTTCCATTTTGGGAGAGTGTCACGACGCTGCTGCTGCCCAGATCCGACGGAGTGATCGAACCACTCAAGGTGTAAGTAGGAGCAGGAGCAGAGTTGCCGGAGAGCACCTCGACCGCAGCCATGTTGTATTGATCGCTTGTCGGAGCCGAATCATTGACGGTGACCAGCGAAGGGCTTGCAATCACGCCATTAATCGCCTGAACCCAGTAGGTATCGCCGACGGGCGACAGGAACTGATGAACCAGGCTCTGGTTTTGACCGACGGTTCTGCCGATTGCGTGATCCCAATCATTGCCTACCCCCAGTACGAGCGAGTTGCTCCCCATCGTGTTCAGGCTGACGGACGGCGCGCCTGAAGGAGCGCTCGCAACCCCGGCAGCGCCAATGGGTGTGGCGGCATTCGCTCCTGTCACAGCAACGATCGTCGCTGAGGCCGATTCCGCGCGGGAGAGTCGTGCTTGCACGCTGGCACTCGTGAGAACGTTAGGCGACCATGCGCTCCAGATCTCCGCGGTGCCGGCCTGGCGGTTCGATCTGGCAATCAGCTTCCAGCTCAGTCCTGTGGTGGAAACTGAAGAGACATTTACCGCCGAACCAACCGGCCCGTCGGTAGAGAAAAACGCCAGCAGCAATTCACCCGCAGCATGTGTGGTGAAACCAGAAACGGTAATCGATGAGTTGGCGCCGCCTTGATCTTTGGACTTAATGACATCAATCGAAGGGATCGATTGACCAAAGGCTGAACATGCCAAGGCAAACACCGACACCAGTACAAGCAAAACGGGGGACTTTCTGCTCATAATCGCCTCAAATTTTTGTGAACTTCGGTTGTACTGATTTGCCGGACCAGGCTCCGAGCGGAGAGCGATTTCCGAATCGGTTCACATCAACGCCTATTCCGAATTTCGACAGCACAATACAGATGGGAGCTAGACGACAGGCGCTACTTTGACTGATTTTGCAGGACGTATCTTAGCAGCAGGGGACCGGAAACGAAATTACATTCTGAAGACTCGCAGGTATTAAAACCGGTGGTGTTAAAAACTACTTCGCCTTGAATGTAATCGAATCCGACCAGTCGTCGATGTGATGATCGTCAGGAGCCGGATGAAAGGTCTTGGCTCTAATGCGATAGCTGCCGGAGGCTCTATAGGTGTGTGAGAGGCCAAGAGCGCAATCGGCGCCGGCCGGACCTGACGGAGAGAACGTGCCATCACCCCAGTCTATCGAATAGCTGCAGCCCACCCATTTTGAGTAAGTGCCCTTTCCCAAATCGGTCAGGCGTTTTGGGCCAGTGATTCGAGCGGAGCGGGGAGTCTTGTTCTCCTCAACGCGCAAGGACTTATCATTCGCGGGCGCCGTCCAAAGGTAGAGGGCGAAGAAGATCCGCACTGTTTTCATGAGAATCGTTGCCGTAAACCTTCAGGCTTTCCCACACAGATACCCGCTCATCTCCGGCAAGCCAAGTGCCAGTTCTAGATGGAAGGTAGTTCATCGCCTGGATCTGGAGGGCGCTTCGGCGCGCGCGCCAGGAAGTGTTTGAGACGCGTACCACTGGCCTTTCCTCGTCGCGACGCAAAGAATTCTGCCGCAGTCTGGACGACTCCAACCTTCTCGGCAACTGCTGCCGCAATCCATTGGTTCAGGGACACACCATCCTCTTTGGCCAGCCGCTCGGCGGCTCGCTTGATGGAAAGTGGCAGTTTCAAAGGATACGTAGCTCTGCTCATCGCGTTACTCGTGTTAACAGATCAGCGGGAGTTAGAATCGGAATTCCGAAGCGCTCCCCGGCCGCTGCAAAATCAGAGACGTTGAAAGTGATCAATGCGTCCGCGAGACCATTCACGGCGGCTTCTAACACCATCTCATCGCTTGGATCGCGGAGTTGAGGCCGCCATTGAAAATGCGTCTCCACTGGCTCGATCAGCGACGCTAGCTCGGCGAGCAACTCATCGACTTCAACTAAGCTGAGTCCATGCACCAGCCGATGCTCTGCCCGCTTCAACAGATCCTCATATTCCAAAAAGAGCGCAGGTGTTGCGAGTGCGATAATCTCGCGATTCGCAACCATCCGAAGAAGGCGGTTGGACGCTCCCAGTCGGCTGCGCAAAGCAGCAACAATCACTGAAGTGTCCAGAACCACTCGCCGAATCTTAGACATCGCATACGATGTCACATCCGATAGTATAGCACCATGCTGCTCGGAATACTTCGGTTAGGTCACCGACTCAGGTTCCGGATAGTGAATGCTCTCATCAGGTTCGCTTACCGGCTCGCTCGATAGCTCCATATGAATTTTGGGGCTGTCGAGGATGACCACACCCTGGTCGTCGGCCAGGGTGCGGAATGTTGGGGAGACTTCGTAGAGTTCTTCGAACGAGCTGGCGCAGGCTTCGAGATGCGACTGCCCTGGAGCGAGTCCTTCAGCGTCGCGCAGGACGAAGAACTTGGTACAAAGGCGTCGCACCGTCGAGAGGCGGTGCGTGATGATTAGCGCGCCCATCTCCTCGCCGAGCACTTCCTCCAGGCCCTTCTGCACGGCTTTTTCTGTCGTCGCGTCGAGCGAGGCTGTGGCTTCGTCGACGACCATGAAGACCGGCTTGCGCATGGCGGCCGCGCCGATCATCAGGCGTTGCTGCTCGCCGCCGGAAAGCTCGATGCCGTGGCGGCCTACGCGCGTATCGAGGCCGTCGGTGAGACGATCGCCGAAGTCGATTTTGAGCTTGCGCATGATCTCCCAGAGTTCATCGTCGGGGACACGCGCCGGCTCGTCGGTGAAGCGGTAGAGCAGGTTGTCACGAACAGTGCCATCGAAGACCTGCGCCTGCTGCGGCACGTAGGCGATCATGTTGAGCCACGACGCGAGGCGGATATCGCGCAGGTCGTGGCCGTCGATCAGGATCGAGCCGGAGGTCGGATCCAT
>DASTZZ010000083.1 GCA_035764005.1 Terriglobales bacterium | reverse complement strand
CCCAGAGGTGATCAAACATCAATGAAATCCAACCGATTCTTAGCACTTATTCTTTCTGGCGCGATGACGCTGCCCCTTGCAGCGCTGGCGCAGGAGGCAGGGAGCGCGAGCAGCGGTGACACTGCGAACGCGACTACATCTCAGCAGGCGACGAACAACGAGCGTGGCCAGCGCGGCGAGAAGTTTGCAGAAGCGCTCAACCTGACTCCGGAGCAGAAAGCCGACCTGAAGAGCATTCGTGAAAACGAGCGCCAGCAGGCCCAGGCGATCAAGAACGACTCCTCGTTGACAGCAGATCAGAAGAAAGCCAAATTCAAAGAGCTGCGCAAGAGCTCGCGCGAGCAGATGATGGCGAAGCTGACTCCCGACCAGCAGAAGAAGTTCAAAGAGATGCAGAAGGAGCGCCGCGGACATCGTCGCCACGGAAAGAAGGGCGCTGCTGAAGAAGGCACGCAGAGTTAATCGCGCAAGCGTTGTCATTCCGAAGCGGCTGAGTTTGCCGCGAGGAATCCCTACCGCGACTATGTAGTGAACTCAAAATTGACGTCTAGCTAGCTAAAAGGCCGCTTCAGTTCGCAGAGGCGGCCTTCTTTATTCGAGGTCAAGCCGTAAGAGTGATGGTAGGGATTCCTCACCGCCAAGAAGCGGCGGTTCGGAATGACAAACGAGAAGATCTCAGTGCCTGTTGCCGATGGCGGGAATCCTCTCCCGAATCTCCGGTGGAAGCTTTTCCTGAATTCTTCTTGCCCCTGTCCTGGCGGCATCCTGAATCACAACCGGCGCTGGAGTCGCAAGCGCGACGATCAGCCACACGAGGCTGGAGAACGCGAATCCCGCCAGCGCGATGAATTCGAGCAGGTGAGCGTTTCTGGGATCGAAGTGGCGAATCGCGCCGAAGGCGATGAGAAACATCGCGGCAGAAATGCTGGCGACCACAATCAAGCCGATGTCGATTGTGCGATGCAGACGCTGGCGTGAGCGGCAATGAAGGCAGTCGATGAAGTGCTGCTCGTAATCGCCGCGCATTTCCGGAGCGAGACCGGAGATGTCGTATCGCCAGCCGGCGAGAATGTCACCTATTACTCGATCAACGCACTCGGACATCAAAAACGAATCGCTTCCATTGGCTCATTTTGGGATGCCAGAACCAAACGGTTCTGGATCAGATTGAGGCGTCCGCCCAGAGCCCGCTCGGCCGCTTGTCGTGCCAATTCGGGATGGTTGTTGGCCTCGGACAAATGTGCCAATACGAGGAATGCTGCTCCTCCATCATAGTCGGTAGAGAAGAATTCGGCGAGAGAATCGTTGGATAGATGCCCAACACGGGACATAACGCGCTGCTTTACCGACCATGGATACGGCCCGCCGCGGAGCATTTCCAGATCGTGGTTGGATTCGAGCACGAGTGCGTCACAGCCACGCAGATGTATCTTGACGCTCGCCGGCATATATCCCAAATCGGTCGCCATACCGATCTTGATGCCCTCAGTGCGAAAGAGAAATCCAACGGGATCAGCGGCATCGTGCGGAATGGTGAAGGGGAGCACTTCAATGTCGCCGATAGTAAATCGCTCCCCGGCGCGGAAGTGTTCGCAGCGATCTAGATGAGCTTTGTCGTCATCTTCGTAAAGCGCAGCTTGTGTCGTCGCCGGTCCGCGCACCGAGCGCTGCCATTCCTGATGCGTGTGTCCGGTGATGTAAACCGGAATCTTCAGCTTGCGCGCGAGCACGCCAAGTCCGCTGACATGGTCCGAATGTTCGTGAGTGATGACGATTGCGCTGAGTTGCGCAGGATCCTCGCCGGCGCCGCGCATGCGCCGCAAAGTCTCGCGGCATGAGATGCCGGCGTCAATCAGGATGCTGGTGCCCGAACTGGAAAGGACAGCGGTGTTGCCGCGCGAACCCGACGCCAGCACCGTCATACGCACCATGCAGCGAAGGATAATCGAAGTGCCTGTGGATAAGCAGTAAAAAATCAGGTGCCCAGCAATTATTCTTTCACGGAGATTCCGAGCGTTTTCATTTTGCGATAGAGGTGGCTGCGCTCCATACCGAGAATTTCGGCGGCGCGACTCATGTTGCCTTTACTTTCCTCCAGCTTTCGCAGAATGTAATCGCGCTCGTACGCCGCGCGAGCCTGGTGGAGAGAAGAAAATTCGGGTGTGGATCCGCGCCTCGATCCATCGCGATAGATGAGGGGTGGCAGATGCTTGCGTTCGATCTTTGCGGCGCTCGGATTCATGATCACGATGCGCTCGATCACGTTGCGCAGCTCGCGGACGTTGCCAGGCCAGGCGTACTTCATCAGCGCTTCGAGCGCGTCGTCGGCGATCTCACGTGTACGGCGACTGTAGCGGGAAGAAAACTCTTTCAAAAAGTGCCGTACCAGCAGTGGTACATCTTCCAGGCGATCGCGGAGTGGAGGCACATAAAAAGGAATCACGTTCAGACGGTAGAACAGATCTTCACGAAAATTTCCTGCCGCGATCTCCTCTTCGAGGTTCTTGTTGGTTGACGCGATTACACGCACATCGACCGTAATCGGTTCGGTTGCACCGACGGGAGTAAAGCGTTGTTCGTCGAGAGTACGCAGGACTTTCGATTGCGTCTTCAAGCTCATGTCGCCGACCTCGTCGAGAAACAAAGTGCCGCCATCCGCGCGCTCGAAGGTTCCAGTCTTCTCTGCGGAGCCGCCAGGGCCGGCGGAATTGCGAAAGCCGAACAGTTCGGCTTCGATGTAGTCCTCGGGGATGGCTGCGCAGTTGACTTCGGTAAAAACGTTCTCACGCCGTAAGCTTTGGTTGTGGATGGCCCGCGCCACCAGCTCCTTTCCGGTTCCCGATTCACCATAGATGAGGACGCGGCCGTTGGTTGGCGCCATGAGCGCGATCTGCTGGCGAAGCGCTTTCGTCGGGACGCTCTCACCAACGATCACGCTCTTGGACTCAAGCTGGCGGCGATATTCGCGATTCTCGCCGCGCAGCTTGCGCGCCTGCATCGCGTTCTTCAGCACAATCAGCGTCCGTTCGAGCGACAACGGCTTTTCGAGGAAGTCGTAAGCGCCCAGCTTAGTGGCTTTGACTGCGGTTTCGATCGTCCCGTGCCCGGAGATGATGATCACTTCCGGCGCATCTTCCTGCTGCTTGATCTTCTCCAGCGTTTCCAGGCCGTCGATCCCGGGCAGCCAGATGTCAAGCAGAACCACGTCGAAAAAGCGCGTTTTCAGTACGTCGAGACAGGCCTCGCCGCTTTCGGCTGCAGTGACTTTGTAGCCTTCGTCTTCCAACACGCCGCGCAGAGACTTGCGAATGTCGGCTTCGTCATCGACTACAAGAATCGAGTTCATGAGACAACGTGATTTTACAGAACCGCACCACCGGGAAGGGACCGGCTGCCCTAGCTATTCCTGGTATCGAACTGGTGTCGGTTTGCCTCTGCGCTGCAGAATGGGCATCCTAGTTGTGAGTTGCTGATGCGGCGCATGTCCTTAACCAGTTCCGCTGGACCACACAAGTGGATGCTAAGTGCAATCCTGCTTGTGCTCTCGTGTTCGTGCGTTGCTCAAACAGTGAATCGTCGAGAGATTCGGGGTACGGTCGAAGACCTCTCTCACGCTGCGATCTCAGGCGCGAATGTGGTGTTGAAGCAGGGAACTTCCCGTCGAACGGCGACCACGAACGAGCAGGGAGGATTCGCCTTCTCAGCGAGTCATGAGGCTGCTGAACTCATTATCTCTGCGACCGGATTCGCGGACAGTCATAGAAGCATCGACGCCGGCAGCTCGGACGTCGTGCTCTTCATTCTTCTACAGCCCGCAGTTGTGAGTACAGAAGTGGATGTAACCGCTTCCCGCACGACACTGGCGCTCTCCGAAACTCCATCGAGCCTGCAGGTCATTGGCGCCGACCAGATTCGCACCAGCGGAGCGCTCGAGGTTGATGATGTTCTCCGCCAAGTGGCAGGCTTCGATCTGTTTCGTCGCAACAGCAGCCGCACCTCAAATCCAACTACGCAAGGCGTTTCGATGCGCGGAGTCGGATCGAGCGGCGCCAGTCGGGCTGCGATATTGCTCGACGGAGTTCCGGCAACTGATCCCTTCGGTGGCTGGATGAACTGGAGCCAGATTCCGCGGGAAGCGGTCGAGAGCGTCGAGATGCTGCGCGGCGGAGCTTCGGACCTCTATGGTGGTCAGGCACTAAGCGGCGCTGTGCAGCTGCTTACTAGAGCTCCAGAGGCCACCGAAGCCGATCTTGATCTCTCATACGGTAATCAGACGACTCCCAATGCTTCGGCCTATTTCGGAACTGCGACAGGAAAGTGGTTGTCGTCGTTGGCGGGAGAATACTTTTCCACAAACGGCTACATTCCGGTACAGCCCTCGCAGCGCGGCGCCGTCGATAATCCTGCCAGTTCACTCCATCGCAACGGTGAACTGCAGATTCAGCGGCAACTCTCTCAGCGATCCCGCTTCTTCGTTCGCGGGCTTGGCTATGACGACTCGCGCCATAACGGGACCATCATTGAACTGAACCGGACGCGCGCCTGGCAAGCTGCAGCCGGATTCGATTGGTCTGGAGCAGCCGACGACGTTCTACAACTACGCGGGTATGGTGGCGCGGAGGATTATCACCAGACATTTGCGTCGGTAGCTGCGGGCCGCAATAGCGAAAGTCTCGCGCGAGTGCAGCAGGTTCCCTCGCGTCAGTGGGGATTCAGCGCGCAATATCTGCGCCCGATCACACGTCGACAGACTTTCTTAGGGGGCGTCGATTTCTCGCAAGTTACCGGCCAGAGCGATGATGAGATTTTCATCAATGCGACTCCGTCAAGCGCGGTGAATGCAGGTGGGCGCGACCGCAGCACCGGCGTCTTCATCGAAGACATTGCCCGCATTACGCGCCGCTGGATTCTCACGGGCGTGCTCCGTTTCGATGATTGGCAAACTGTCTCCGGATTTAATCGGACGACCGCACTTCCATCGCGGCAGAGTACGCTTACAGCATTTCCCGATCGCTCAGAGACCGCAGTAAATCCGAAGCTCGCGACGCACTACCAGATTAACGACCGGCTCGCGGTTCGAGGTTCTGTCTATCGCTCCTTCCGCTCCCCTACGCTCAACGAACTGTATCGCTCGTTCCGTTTAGGGAACATTCTCACGCAAGCGAATCAGCAACTCGTCGCAGAGAGGCTCACCGGATGGGAGCTAGGCCCGGCGGAAAAGCTGTTCAACGGGAAACTGAATCTTTTCCAGGGATTCTTCTGGGCCGACGTTCACCGCCCGATTGCGAACGTCACCCAAAGTGTTACGCCGGCGCTGATCACGCGACAGCGTCAGAATCTTGGCAGCACGCGCGTGCGCGGGTTGGAGGCACAGGCGGAACTGGGGTTGGCGAAGTTCACGGGAATCGCCGCGCAGTACCAGTTTGTCGATGCCGTGGTCACCTCTTTTCCCGCCGATCCCACTCTGGTTGGCTTACGCGTGCCGGAGGTGCCGCACAATGAATTTACCTTTCAATTCCACTACAACAATCCGCGCGTTCTGACGCTTGCGGTTCAAGGCCGCAGCAGCAGTTCTGCGTTCGACGACGATCAGAACACGCTTACTCTGGATTCCTATTTCAAGATGGACGCGTTTATTTCCCGGCGTCTGAATTCGTACGTCGATCTGTACGTGGCGGGAGAGAATCTTCTCAATCAGCACTACATGGTGGCGCGGACTCCTATTGTGACCCTTGGGTCTCCGCTGGTAGCACGTGCTGGCCTGCAGCTACACCTTCGCCGCTGATAACGAGATACCTGCGAAACATCCGGGGAAGGCGGCCGGGCTCCAGGTTTTAGTATCCGTGCTCGCCGCTTTGGAGCGACACTTTGCCGCGGAACATGCGATAAATGAGGACAAAGTAGCCGATTGCGATGGCGATGCCGACTGCCCACCAGATCACGCCGTAAGTCAGCGAATATGACCCAGCCGCCGTGTTGTAAATCGTGAGGTCATCGACGGCACGGTTGCTCGAGGGCAGTACGGAGGGATACAGCGCATAAGCAGCTCCAACCAGCATGAAAGTGAGATACGCGCAGGAGCTGAGGAATGCTCTTCGATCATTTGCCCCGCGATGCGCAAGGAACATGGCGATCAGACTCGCCGCCACCAGAATAGGAATTACAAATCCCACTGGATGCGAAGTGTAATTTTTGGTGACCTGCGGACGAACCAACAGCGTGGCGATACAGCTTGCGATGGTTAAGGCCGCGAGCAAAGGCCACAAGCTCCGAGCGGCAGCTCGTGAGCGTCGGCCTAAATCGCCTTCTGTTTTGAGCGCGAGATAATTGGCGCCATGGACGGTCAGTGCGATGAGCGCGACAGCTCCAGCCAGCACTGTGTACCAATCGAGCACGCCGGGATCTGCACCGGGGCGAAAGTTGGTCCATAGCGGCTCGAAGAAAGAGTGATCCGGCTGGAAGGGAACTCCGCGAATTACATTGCCAAGAGCAGCGCCAAAGAAGATGGTCAGCAGCAGGCTTCCAATCGAAAACAGGCCATCAAAGAAGTCGCGCCAGACGTCATTGTCGAGATGCATGCGGAACTCGATTCCTATTCCGCGCAGGATCAGCAGCCAGAGCACCATGTTCAGCGGCAGGTAAAAGCCACTGAAGCTGGAGGCGTACAGGAGCGGGAAGGCGAAGAAGAGCGTCCCACCTCCAGCAATCAACCAGACTTCGTTGCCGTCCCACACTGGGCCGATGGCGCGCAGCACCATTCGGCGTTCCTCGTTGGTGCGCGCAACGAACAGGTGCAGGATGCCGGCTCCAAGATCGAATCCATCGAGCACCACATAGGCAGCGAGCATGAAGGCAACCAGCACGAACCAGACAGTTGCCATATTCAATCTCCTGCCACTGTGATCGGCTGCGGTTCCACATTGGGACGTATTCCCGGGCCATGTGCGATTTCACGATGCACGAGGAACAAAAAGAAGATCGCCAGGACGGCGTACAGGCCCATGAAGCCAAGCAGGGTGAACAAGCCATTTCCTGCAGATACGTTCGCTGAGTATCCGACACTGGTGCGCATTAACCCGTACACCAGCCAGGGCTGTCGTCCAACTTCAGCAGTGAGCCATCCGGCAGTGTTTGCGATGTAGGGGAATGGCAGGCAGAGCATGATCACCCACAAGAGCCAGCGCGTGGAGAACAACTTCCTGCGCCAGAGAAGAAGGACTGCAAGCGTCATCACACCGATGAACAGCGTGCCCAAGCCGGCCATGATGTGATACGCGAAGTAAAGAAGGGGAATATTCGTAGGCCAGTCTTTGCGGGGAAACTCGTTCAGTCCCTTCACCTCAGCTTCGGTGGTGCCGTAGATCAGAAAACTGAGAACTTTGTTGACGACCAGCGGATTATCGATACGCTGCTTCTCTACATCCGGCTGCCCCATGAGAACCATAGGCGCACCTTTCTCGGTACGAAATAATCCTTCCATCGCTGCCGTCGTGACGGGTTGATGCTTCGCGAGATAGCGGCCGTGGAGGTCGCCGGTCGGGAACACCTGCGCGACCGAGCAAATGAAACCGGCGATCACTCCGACGCGGAGAAAGATGCGTCCATATTCCTCCGATCGGCGGTTCAGTAAATAGAAGGCACCGACAGCAGACATCACGAATGCGCCGGTCACAACGGCTCCGCTCATGTTGTGCGCGTATTGCAGCTGCGCCCAGGGATTCAGCAATAGACCTAGGAAGCTGTTTACCTGAAAGGAACCGTCGGGAAGGCGTGTATACGCCACGGGGTGCTGCATCCAGGCGTCGGTGGTGATGATGAAGAACCCCGACAGCCATGAGCCGACGAAGACAAGGAATCCGGCCCACCAGTGGGCAAAGCGGCTCAGGCGCTTTTCACCGAACAGGAACAAGCCAAGGAAGGCCGATTCGAGAAAGAAGGAGAACACTCCCTCCATCACCAGAGGCTGGCCGATTACTCCTCCTGTCGCCTGAGAAAAGCGTGACCAGTTCGTCCCAAACTGGAACTCCATGGGAATGCCGGTCACGACGCCAAGGACGAAATTGATTCCAAAGATCTTCATCCAAAACCGCGCAGCGTGGTTGTATTGCTCGTTGCCCGTTCTGAGCGCCATCGTTTTCAGAGCGACGATCAGAGGAGCCAGTCCCATCGTGAGTTGTGGGAAGAGATAATGGAACGTGATTAGGAATCCGAAGTGAAGCCGATGGATGAAGTAAGCGGCGTCCACGCGCGTGCCCTCGCGTAAGAAGTGTACCCAAACACAGAAAGCCGCGGGCTGTTCAGTCTGCGTTACGCGATTGAGAACTGCCACAGCTGAGCAGGAACTCGATCTTGCGAATCATCCCTTGGATGACGGCACTCACAATCATTTTTCGTGCACTGGTGCCAAGCGGTCGAATCCCACTTGGCTTCAAGTTCAGATCCGGAATAACACTTCGCTCGGTCTGAACCCAGCAGTTGATGCTGTTCGGATTCGCACAAACCTTGTTCGAATTCGAACACGAACAATCAACAATTCTGTCCCGCCAAAAAAATTAAAACTCAGAACCGCGAGGGAACTCGTAAACATCTGTTGGCGTATTGATTGCTGAATTACAAACGAGGGAATTAGCGGTTTGATCTGCTAACCGAATTTGAAGCGCGTCGTCAAAGGTACAAACGGAAACCAGACGGAGTCTGGATGAGTGAGCGCAACAATGCGCATGAGTCGAACCGAAATGGAACGGCTCCGAATCGAACCGGGCAGGAGAGTTCCTTGCATCCAGCCTGGCGGGCTTTCGTGCGTTATTGCCAGGAAATGGGCCACGGCGAGATTGAGCGCTTGAAGATCCAGGACGGCATTCCCGTTTTGGTAGAGGTATCGAGACAAAAAATTAAGTTCAGCTAGCAGACAAGCTGACCGTATCACCGGAGGCTGTCGCGATCCGCAAGGTTTCTCGGATCGGACAGCCTCTTTTGCTTTTCAGGCGGTGAGAGATGACAGGCATTAGCAGTATCGGGCTCCATGGAAAAAGTTTTGTGATTCGAGGGTTCCTATTTGCGGCCTTAGTCGCACTGGCCCATTCGATTTCTTTGGCGGAGTTGAAGCCGATTAGCGAACAGGAATTCCAAAAGTTGCTGCGCAAAGCCGAGAACGGTTCTTTAAATGCTCAAGCTGAGGTAGCAAGAGCATACGCAGTGGGTCGAACCGGGAGCATCAACTACGAAGAGGCGGCGCGCTGGTTCAGAAAGGCCGCAGATCAGGGCGACCCTGATTCGCAGACGAACCTCGCGGTCTTTTATCTGACAGGCCGTGGAGTCGAGCACAGTGACACCGAAGCATTTCGCTGGCTGCAGCGGGCCGCATCGTCCAGCTACCCGCTCGCGCTTCACGATCTCGGCATTCTTTACAGCAATGGATGGGGAGTCGCAAAAGATCCGACGCACGGCTTCGAACTGCTGCTGCGTGCGGCCACAGCCGGGGTCGATATCTCGCAGGTGGACGTCGGACTCGCATACCTGAACGGCAACGCTGTGGCGGCTAATCCACAACTGGGAATCAAATGGCTGAAGCGAGCTGTGAAGCACGACCTTGCTTCGGCACATTTCATTCTGGGCATCGCCTACGAGAATGGTGAGGGCGTCGAGACAGATTACAAGAAGGCTGCTGAGCATTACCGCAAGGCCGCTGATCAGGGAGTTGCAGCGGCGCAAAACAATCTTGGACGCCTTTACCTGCAAGGCAGAGGCGTAGCGCTAGATCGCAGCGCAGCTTTTCATTTGTTTTCACAGTCGGCGGAACAAGGTAATGGAGAAAGCTATCTCAATTTGGCCTTGTGTCACCTTACCGGCTGTTCGGGCGTTATCGACCCTGTGGAGGCGTATTCCTGGTACCTGCGCGCTCAGCAATCGGGTTTTCCCACTCCGGAACTCTTTCAAAAGAGATTTTCGATTATTGGCCAGGAGCTGACGCAGGATCAGCTCCAAGTGGCGCAAACAGGATCTAGTCAGTGGGTCGCGCAGCATCCGGCCGTCGACCCGCGTTCTCCTTTGCAAGTGAACCATGCGCCCGCGCCCACATTGATGGCGAGGGAACCACGGACCTTCCAGAACGACGAGGTGTTAAAGACGTTATGGCAACGAACTCAGTACACACCGCCGCCCCTTTCGCACACTCGAGATTCCGTGCGCTGATCGCCGATAACCAGGCCTCCGCTCGCCAGGCGATCTCACGTGTCCTCGAAGACGATGACTCGATCGAAATCGTCAGCGAATGCTCGACCGGCAGTGAGACCCTGGCTGCGATCGAACTGCATTCGCCTGACATGCTCTTTGTCGACGTGCAGCTGCCTGACGTTCACGGCTTCCAAATCGCTGAATCGAGCGGTGGAAAGATTCCTGCGGTGGTTTTTATGAGCGCGCTCGATCGTTTTGCCGCCCGCGCCTTTGACGCCGATGCTGCTGACTACGTCGTCAAACCATTTCAAGACCATAGGCTTTTGCAGGCGGTCGAGCGGGCCAAGCTCCGCGTGCGCATGGAGCGGAGCGGGGTGATTCTGCCCAAGACTGCTGAATCGGTACCTAACGGTGTTCATGTCACAGTACAGGAAAGCCCGAGGTACCTGGAGCGGCTTGCGCTGAGGAATGGCGACCGCATTTTCTTCCAGAAGGTTCAAACCGTCGATTCATTCACCTCTGCCGCAAACTATGTGAATGTGCATTGCGGAGCTCAGCAACATCGTATGCGATCGACCATGGGCGAACTCGAGCGCAAGCTTGATCCTCACCACTTCGTTCGCATTCATCGCTGCGCGATCATCAACATCGAATGCCTGAAGGAGTTTCGGCCGTTGCCGCATGGCGACTACCTCGTGAAGCTCGTCGACGGCAAAGAGCTGACGATGAGCCGCAACTATCGCCAGAAATTTCGTCAGGCGTTGTCGGCTTTGAGCTACACGCAGTAAAAATCATTTCGTGATTTGGTGATTTCGCGATTTCGTGATTGAAAATCGCGAAATCACGCAATCACGAAATCGCGAAATTCTCGAGCATCCGCGGAATTCCTCTCGGGTCCTCCGGCGCGCGGATCTGTACCCTTCACCAAGACATCCCCGACCTGCTCCTGGCATCGAACCGTAAAAGCACCCAAAGTGCACCAGGTTCGATCAGGGACTAACAGGAGCAGTTTCAATGCAGAAGGCATGGTATCTCTCACCAGCGCTGCTGCTGGCGTTAAGTTTTGCCGCAGCGCAAACAGCAGGCACGCCGGGAACAGCGAGCGATCAAGGCTCTTCCTCGACACAAGCAACCACGACCAGCACAGGCCAGACCGGATCGAATGGAAGTCCGACCAGCTCGAGTCAGAATCCAGCCAGCGCGAATGGCTCAACCGGCAGCAGCTCGACAACTCCATCAACTCAAAGCTCGACTACCACGAGTGGTACAAACTCAGCAGGCGCAAATCAGAGCAGCACGAGCCAGACTGGCGCGACGGGAACTTCGGGCAACACCAGCTCTGTGGGCAGCAACTCGGCCAATCCGAGTTCTCCCAGCTCCAACAGCCAGAGCTCGAACAATAGCGGCGCGAGCAATGCCTATCCGACCGATCAGAACAGCACAACCGGCAATGATCAGATGGGCGCACAGTCCAACGCCACGGGAGCATCGACCGGGGTAGGTGTTTCGGCAAATCCTAAGCAGAACAGCGCCAGCGGTAGCTCGGCTCTACCGCAGAGC
Source organism: Terriglobales bacterium (assembly GCA_035764005.1). Taxonomy (NCBI): domain Bacteria; kingdom Pseudomonadati; phylum Acidobacteriota; class Terriglobia; order Terriglobales; species Terriglobales bacterium. The sequence goes on along the minus strand of DASTZZ010000083.1, from coordinate 58,706 downwards.
GACCAGGGAGCGAATGCAACTTCCAGCTCTTCGACGACTGCGCCTTCAGCTACCGACCAGAACAGCAATTCCACTACTGTGCCGAAGAACGATCCGAATGCGACAGGAACTTCAACTACTCCGCGTAACGATCAGAGCGCGACCAGCAGCCATGCGTCGAATCCGACGAATGCCGGCGCAAGCTCCGGTTCGGAAGCTGCCAACTCGGCGGCTCAGAGCCAAAATGGAACTTCATCGAAGAGCGCACAGCTTCCACAGACGGCGTCCGTCCTTCCTTTACTGGGCCTGATGGGATTCGGAACGTTCCTGGCAGGCTTCATCGGCCGCTTCCGCCGCTGATAGGAACTACAGCATTTTTTCCGTTGCTGTAGACCGCTCTCGGAGATATCGAGTCTTCTTTGGCATTGTCATCCTCGGAGCGCGAAGTTTGCGTATAGGGCGTCAACGATCCTGGGTTTGCACTCCGGGGGATCTGCTGTTGCTCGCGTTACCAAACAGCAGGTTCCCCGCGCCGTAAAGCAAACGCAATGAGACCGGTACTGTTTCCCGGCGGCGCGAGGAATGACAATGTCAAACAAGCAGCGTTTCTGCTTGAGTCCATCAGTTCATAGGTTCTAGAAAATGCTCTAGAACGAAACCTGACGCGGATTGGCAGGATACTTCGGTCGCGGATGCACCGATAGGGATAAATGAGTTGAATCGGTGAATCCGCGCGCGCAGGGTTCTCCCGATCTGCATATATTTGCGGCGTTCTTTTTGGGATGGTTATCGCCCAGCCGCGGTATGCATTACCTTTTGCTGTCTCGGAATTTCATCACTCGCCACAGGCTTGTGGCTGTGTCCTGCAAGCACAACACCAATTGCGATCAGCATCTGCTCCGGACTGCTGCTGACGAATGCCGTCGACCAGGGATCTCGGTCTTCCTTCTCGTCCTGCACCGTCATAATCGCCAACTTGGGGAAGTGTTCACGCAGGCGCTTTACTAGCCTTACGTTCTCCGGCGTGCGCAGCGAATCGCCGACCAGCAGCATGTCGAAAAAGATGCCACGCAGCAGCGGAACTAACTCCGAAGCACGCGTAGTGTGAATGACTTCGTACCCGGCGCGGCTCAGGATCATCGCGCGGGTAGAAATGACGAGGGTGTCCTCGCCATAAGCGAGAATTCGCCTGCGGTGCATAACTGGTTTGGGGGTAACTGGCGAAAACACTACTGCTGCTATACGGGCAAGTCAATGGGAATCGTGAGTTGCTGAATTTGGCGGAAGTTGGCACGAGTGGCCAAGCAAATGACCGCCATTGACAGCCGCTCAGAGCAGACATTCGAGACGAATTTCCACAGCTTGACAACTCAAAATCCAAGGCGCAGAATCCATCTGTTAGGCGAATAAAAAACGAAACTATCTCCTCGCTTATGACTACTGCAATGGAGCTGCGAACACGACTTGAACAGGTGCTTGAACCTCGTATTCCTCGCGCTTTTGCCCCTGTCCAGCGGCCTTCGCTGGAGCGGATTCTCACCGGCATCGCTTCGGTGGACGCGCTTACCGGCGGCATTCCCCTCGGCTGTTTGACGGAAATCTGCGGACCTTCCTCGTCCGGCCGCAGCAGCATCCTGCTTCAGATCTTTGCCGAATTTATGCGCCGCGATGAAATGTGCGCGCTCGTCGATGCCAGCGATGCTTTCGATCCGCAATCAGCAGCAAGTGCGGGAGTGGAGCTTGGACGACTACTATGGGTCCGATGCAAAGGATCGGGTAATCGGGTGATCGGGTCATCGGGTGAAGTAAAGAGGCATTCGGCATTCGGCACTCGGCACTCGGCAAAACAGAGTCAATCGCATCTTCAAAGAACGGAGGCGCCAAAGGTTTTCACTTCACCCGATGACTCGATGACCCGATCACCGGGGTCCCCAGCAGGCGCCGGTTTTGCGGCTACTGGGGTGGGGTCGCCCGATTCGCTTTCCCAGGCTCTCAAATCAACCGACCTCCTGCTCCAAGCGGGAGGTTTCGGAGTCGTAGTTCTCGATCTCGGAGACATTCCGATGGCTGCGGCGCGTCGTATTCCACTCACCACCTGGTTTCGCTTTCGGCGCGCGGTGGAGAACACTTCGACAGCGTTTATCGTTCTCGAGCAGGCTCCGCATGCAAAGAGCTGCGCCACACTGGTGATGGATTTAACCGCCCAGCAGGCGACTTGGAGTGAATCTTCAGATCAGGACGCAACAGTGATGAGTGCGCATGCCGGGAATCCTGCTCCTTTGTTCCGGGTGACTGCTGAAGGAATCGCAATACCGTTTGAACAATCGGCAACGTCGTCGTTCACTATGCCGCAGCGCTGGAGTACGCCGCACGCGCGTCTGTTGAATACGGTTCATGTGCATTTGCAGGTCACGCGTTCGAGAAGCGCCATGCAGCCGCCAAAAGTGCCTGCTAAATCAGCATTCGAGGTTGGAAATATGTTTCATCACAGAGACGCGGAGGTACAGAGCTCCCCGTTGTTGTCCCGAGCCGCTTTTGGCCATGAGGAAGCATTACAAACCCCCGTTGCTTAGGTTTTTGCTAGGGGAAAGGGGCAACAGAAAGTGGTTCTAGACGGCAAAGTTGCGGAGCAAAACCCAAGATGTTGGATTCGCAATTTTTGCGATCCCAAGATCTTGGGTTTCGAAAATGAAAAAATGCGCAAAAACCGACTTAACTCCTGTAAATGACGGATTTTGCAAAAAAGGGGGAGGGGAGGGGTACAAAGCGTTTCGAGTTTCAGGTTTCGAGTTTCGGCAAAGCCCGTTGCCAACAGGATCACCACGGCACGCGGTTAATGCCCGAGAACGAATGCGGAGGACTGGCTTTGCCGAAACTTGAAACTCGAACCCGAAACGTTTTCTGCTTTATTCCTCTGTGTTCTCTGTGTCTCCGTGGTGAATCCGCTTTTTGGGTTTAGTCATGCTGTTTGCCTGTATCTACGTTCCTGATTTCCCTGTCGAGGCTCTCCTGCGCACCGCGCCTGAGTTGCGCGAGCAGGTTGTCGCCGTCCTCGATGGCACTCCACCAATGCTCACCGTAGTTGGCGCGAATGCAAAGGCGCGCGCAGCAGGAATCGAAATGGGTATGACCAAGCTTCAGGCAGAGGCTTGTACGGGCGTGCGCCTGCGGCGCAGGTCAATTGTGGAAGAGGCTTCGGCTAGCGATGCATTGCTCGATTGCGCACATGCTTTCTCGCCTCGCGTAGAAGACACGAATCGGCAACTCAGCGACGATGACAAGTCCAGACCGGGAGACACGATCATTCTCGACATCGCTGGACTCGATCGCCTCTTTGGTCCGCCCGGCATGATTGCGCGGGAGCTATCCGGACGAATTTCCAAAATGGGACTTGCTGCGAATATAGCAATCGCCGGCAATCCCGATGCGGCCATGCACGCTGCGCACGGCTTCTCCGGTATCACTGTGATTCCTCATGGAAAAGAAGCCGAGCGACTCGGATCATTGCCTGTCTCCTTGCTTGAACCCTCTGAAGAATTGCTGGAAACGCTGGAGCGATGGGGCATTCGCGACTTCGGGTCGCTTGCCGCATTGCCGACGATCGCACTCAGCCAGCGGCTCGGGCAAGAAGGTTTGCGACTGCAGAAGCTCGCATGTGGATGCGCGCAGCGAACGCTGGTTCCTGTTGAATCCACGACCAAGTTTGAAGAAAGCATCGAGCTGGAAGATGCGGTCGAATTGCTTGACCCGCTGATGTTTGTTCTGAACCGCATGCTAGAACGAATCTGCGCGCGGCTGCAAGCGCGTGCTCTTGCAGCCACTGAGCTGCGTGTGGCGCTGGAGATCACCGGATACGAAGACCAATCGACCGAAGAGCAAGAAGCGAGTCGGTCGATGCATCAGCGCACTTTGCAGTTCCCGATCCCCATGCAGGACAGCCGGACATTTCTCAAGCTGCTGCAGCTTGACCTTGCCGCTCATCCACCGCAAGGCCCTGTGAAGAAGCTGTTCCTTAACGCAGAAGCAGCGCCGCCGCGCTTTGCCCAATCAGGATTGTTTCTGCCGCGCGGTCTGGCTCCTGAGCGTCTTGAGTTGACGCTCGCTCGACTCCGAGGTTTGGTGGGAGATGATCGCGTGGGCTCGCCCGAATTGCTGGACACGCATGCCCCCGATGCATTTCGCATGCGCCCGTTTTATCCAGAACGTTTAGCCGCAAAGAATGACAAAGAGTTTAAAGAGCAGAAGACAGCATTGCGCATCTTTCGTCCGCCGCTTGATGCCAAGGTCCACAGCAAGCATGGAGTACCAATTCGCGTATTCGTGAAAGGACAGCCGCACGAGGTCACAGCTGTTGCTGGTCCCTGGCGCAACAACGGCGGATGGTGGACCGAGAAGGCCTGGACACGCGATGAGTGGGATCTCGAACTGCGCTCCGAAGAACTTCGCCCTTGGCTCGCGCACGTATATCGCGATCTAAGCTCGGCGAAATGGTATGTGGAATCAACGGTTGATTAGAGCCGGTTTGTCATCCCGAACGAAGTGAGGGATCCCTACTGAACCAAAAAAGCATGGATACAGTAGGGATTCCTCGCCGCAAAAACCAGCGGCTCGGAATGACAAACAAAATGGATATAGATGTACATAGAGCTCCATTCCCGCTCGGCATTCAGCTTCCTCGAAGGCGCCTCGCTACCCGAAGCTCTGATCGGCGTGTGTGCCGATTATGGAATGCCGGCGATGGCGCTGCTGGATCGGAACGGTGTCTATGGCGCGCCGCGCTTCCATCTGGCAGCACAGAAGTGCGGAATCAAAGCACACATCGGCGCGGAAGTCACAATCGATGACACACTCTTTGGCGAAGCTGGACCGGCGCGCTATCCGCTGCTCGCCGAGTCGCGTACTGGGTATCAGAACCTATGCCGGCTGATCACGCGCACCAAGCTGCGTGCCAGGAAAGAAGAAAGTGCGGCACGATTCGAAGAGCTTGAAGAACATGCCGGCGGACTTGTGTGTCTCACTGGCGGCGATGAAGGTCCTTTAGCTGAAGCTTTGGCACGCGGCGGCTACGACGAAGGACTGCGTGCAGTCAAGCGCATGATGCGCATCTTCGGTCCGCAGAATGTCTATGTCGAATTGCAGCGCCACTTCGATCGACGCGAAGAAGCGCGCAACCAAGCGGCGATCGCGATCGCGCGCAAGCTGCATCTTCCGCTGCTGGCAACGAATGGTGTCTCGTATGCGACGACTGCGGAGCGCGAGATCCTCGATGTCTTCACCTGCATTCGTCACCACCGGCAACTGGAGAATGCCGGACGCCTGCTCTCGATCAACTCAGAACGCTTCATCCGCACGCCTGCGGAAATGGAACAGCTCTTTGCCGATCTTCCGGAGGCGATTGCAAATACCGAGACTCTGTCAAAGCGATTGCAGTTCACGCTCGAACATCTTGGCTATGAGTTTCCAAAATATCCGGTAGGCCCTGGCGAGACCATGATGTCGTTCCTGCGCGACCGCACGCGCGAAGGAATGTATGGACGTTATGGGCAGAAACCTTCGGAACTGCGCGAGCGCGCCCGCCAGCAGATCGAACGTGAGCTGGCGCTCATTGAACATCTCGATTTGTCCGGCTACTTCCTGATCGTGTGGGACATCGTGCGCTTCTGCCGCGAGCAGCGCATTCTCGTACAGGGACGTGGCTCGGCGGCGAACAGTGCCGTGTGTTATGCGCTTGGCATCACCGCAATCGATCCGGTCGGCATGGATCTGCTCTTCGAGCGTTTTCTTTCCGAGCAGCGTGGCGAGATGCCAGACATCGATCTTGATCTTCCCAGTGGCGATCAGCGCGAGCGCGTGATCCAGCACGTTTATGCCAAGTACGGAGCGCATGGCGCTGCGATGACTGCGAACGTAATTACCTATCGTGGACGCTCGGCCGCGCGCGAAGTTGGCAAATCGCTGGGCTTTGATGCTGAAACATTGGACCGGCTCTCAGCGCTTGTTGGCTCATGGGAGTGGCGCGGACCAACTGACACGATGGAGCATCAGTTCCGCCATGCTGGATTCGATCTGCGGCATCCGCGCATCTCGAAGTTTCTCGATCTCGCCTTGCGCGTGCAGGATTTGCCGCGTCATCTCGGCCAGCACTCCGGCGGCATGGTCGTTTGCCAGGGACAACTCAGCTCCGTCGTTCCGCTTGAGCCTGCGAGCATGCCGGGACGAGTCGTCGTTCAGTGGGATAAAGACGATTGTGCCGATTTGAAACTCATTAAGATCGACCTGCTGGGCCTCGGCATGATGGCCGTTCTGGAAGACTGCATCGAGCTGATCCCACAGCATTATGGAGATAAGGTCGATCTGGCGCAGCTTCCTCAAGACGATCCGCCGGTATATAAAGCGTTGCAGGAAGCCGATACTGTCGGATTGTTCCAAGTAGAAAGCCGCGCTCAAATGGCCGCGCTGCCGCGCAATCGTCCGAAAGTTTTCTACGACATCGTCATTCAAGTGGCGATCATCCGGCCGGGACCGATCGTCGGCAAGATGATGAATCCCTTTTTGAAACGCCGGCAGCATCTGGAAGAGGTGCGTTATGCCCATCCATCGCTCGAGCCGGTGCTGAAGCGGACGCTTGGTGTGCCGCTCTTCCAGGAGCAACTTCTGCGCATGGCCATGGTGGTCGCAGATTTTACTGGAGGCGAAGCCGAGGAGCTGCGCCGAGCGATGGGCAACAAGCGTTCGCAGGCGAAGATGGCCGCCATCGAAACTCGGCTGCGCAGCGGCATGACTAAAAATGGGATTTCGCGCGAAGCCCAGGATGAGATCGTGCAATCCATCGTCTCATTTGCACTCTATGGTTTTCCTGAATCCCACGCCGCCAGCTTCGCCCTGCTGGCATATGCGAGCGCATATCTCAAGTGCCATTATCTTGCTGCGTTCACAGCAGCGTTGTTGAACAATCAGCCGATGGGCTTCTATCATCCGGCCACAATCGTGAAAGATGCGCAACGGCATGGCTTACGGGTGCGCCCAGTGGACGTCACACGATCGGATTGGGCGTGCACACTGGAATGCGAGTGCGGCGGAGCGGCTCCGCATCATCACGAAGGCTGCAAGATTTCGATGCGCATGGGCCTGCGCTACGTTCGCGGACTGCGCGAGTCAGCGGCTAAGGCGTTAGTGAATGAACGCAACCAGCGGCCTTTCACTTCAGTAGACGATCTCGCCCGCCACGTCCCCGAATTGAGACGCAATGAGCTGAACATGCTGGCGCAAATTGGAGCGTTGAATCGGTTGGATGGAGGTTTTGCCGAATGCCAAACAGAACCGCCGGCGGTAGCCGGTGGGCCGGAGATGGCCGAATGGCCAGCTCCGGGCAAGATGATGCCGCATGCAACTTGGAAAAGCGCAGCCGCAACACACGCGGCTGCCCCACCGCCTACCACCACCCCAACAGCCGCAAAATCTGTCGGGGGCCCCGGTATCGGCGCCGGTTCTGTCTTCGTTGTTCCGCAACTTGCAATGCATCGTCGCGACGCCCTCTGGCAAGTCGAACGCGCAGCCTGGAGCGAAGGGCCGCTGCTGGCCGCCCTCGCCGAGCTTGATTCGCCTTCTCCACTCGCGCAAATGACCGCCGAAGAGCGCCTTGTGGCCGACTACCACGGTACCGGGATGACGGTTGGCCCGCACCCAATGGTGTATCGCCGTGCGGAGATGAACCGTATGCGCGTGATCCGCGCGACCGACCTGCAGGGAATAAGGCACGGGCAACTGGTTCGTATTGCTGGTTGCGTGATCGCGCGCCAGCGTCCGGGCACGGCCAATGGCTTTATCTTCCTGAGCTTGGAAGACGAAACGGGAATCTCAAACGCAATTATCACCCCCGATTTGTACGACCAGAACCGGCTACTCGTAATTCACGAACGTTTCCTTCTTATTGAGGGAATTCTCCAGAACGTAGAGAACGTCATCTCAGTGAAAGCGATGAGCGTCGCAAGGCTGGAAATCACAGAAGCAGCTACGCGGTCGCATGACTTTCACTAAGTACTTCAAAAAACAATGGATCTCACGAATCAGCGCTTGCGAACAGGATTGACTCGCTTCCTTACTTGCCCATCGGCTCTCCTTAATTCCAAATTGCTCGCGAGAACTAAGAGTCATGATGCACCCTGTTTTCCACCTCAACTTCTCTCCCGTTCCTCACTCGAGGTTGTTAGAATGAGGTTGTTGTGTTGTGCCATCTGTGGAGGTCGTTGTGATCTTCGCGCTGCCGATGAGCGCTCCAACATCCAAATTAACCCCCTAACTTGGAGAAGATCATCCATGCCAAGAGCAAAAAGTCCGAGTAAGAAGGCGTCCGGCACAAACGGTGATGCCGGAACCAACGGCACCACCGCTGCCGCTGTCCAAAAAGCCCCAACTTCAATATTGCAAACCAGTTCTGCCGCCGAGAACCGAGCGGCCCAGAACGAAACGTCGCGCCCCTCGCGCGCTACCGACACCAACGTTCATCCCAGCGTGAGCGAAGAGCAGATTCGCCGCCGCGCTTACGAACTGTATGTCCAGCGCGGAGGCACCCATGGCCGGCACATGGACGATTGGTTCCGCGCAGAGACGGAATTGCGCGGCCGCGCGTCGTAGCCGGGGAAATCTCTTTAGCGAAAGGGCAGGAGCATTGAGCAAGACCGTTCTTCTGGTTGACGACAATCCGATTCAGCTTTCGGCACGGCAAATGGTGCTGAACCAGGCGGGAATGGAAGTCCAGGTCGCTACCAGTGCCGACAGCGCTCTTGCCCTCCTTCGCACCCTCTCCCAATCGCAGAAAATTGGCGTTGTGGTCACCGATCACATCATGCCGCACGCCACCGGTTCCGAATTCGTCCATATGCTGCGCGAGATCAATCCGGAGGTTCCGGTCATTGTCATTAGCGGTATGCCCGAAGTGGAAAAGGAATATGAGGGGATGAACGTTCTGTTTCGTCAAAAACCCTGTCCTCCTGCCGAGCTCATTCATCTGGTGCAGTCTGCTGTGGACGGTTCCGGACCAGGAAAGTGATCCCAGTCACGTTGTAGTTCAAAGCTGTTAAGAGCATTTGCCGAGCCGCAATTCGCCTGAAAGCAGGTAGAATTGTGACTTCCGGAACTCCGCTCGTTCCGTCAATCCATGCCGCTGTTTGGAAGCTTCGCTCTCATCTTCGCTCTGGTTCTGAGCGCCTATTGCCTTTTTGCCGGAATGACCGCGCTGCGTTGGCAGGCGGTTGGCATTCCCAGCGATCGTCTCGCGGAAACCGCACGCCGCGCCGGCATCGCAACTTGGGCCGGAGTCGCGGCGGCAGCCTTCGCGCTGGTTTGGGCGGCGCTGAACAATGACTTCTCGGTCGCATACATCCTGCACCACAGCAATCGCGACCTGCCGATTCCATATAAGTTCGCGGCGCTGTGGTCTGGACAGGAAGGATCGCTCCTTTTCTGGGCCTTGCTGCTGAGTAGCTACGGCCTGGTGCTTCGTCTGCGGCATAAGGTGGATGTGAAGCTGACGGCGTACGCCTCCACGATTCTCGCTGCCATCCAGCTGTTCTTCCTGCTGCTTCTGAACTTTGCCGCGACTCCTTTCTCACTCGTTACCGGAGCAATCCCACCCGATGGCAATGGACTGAATCCGTTGCTGCAGTATCCCGAAATGGTCATCCACCCACCGATGCTCTATCTCGGCTACGTGGGATTCTCGGTGCCGTTCGCCTTCGCGCTCGGTGCGCTGATCATGAAGTACCCCGGCGAGAAGTGGATTCACATCACCCGCCGCTGGACGATGGTGACCTGGTGCTTCCTGACCTGCGGCGTCTTCTTGGGCGCGCACTGGGCCTATTCCGTTCTGGGCTGGGGTGGATACTGGGGCTGGGACCCCGTCGAGAATGCCTCCATTTTCCCCTGGCTCACAGGAACTGCCTTCCTGCATTCGGTCATGATGCAGGAAAAGCGCGGCATGCTGAAGACCTGGAATGTTTGGCTGATCTTCTGCACGTTCATGCTTTCCATTTTGGGAACGTTTCTGACCCGCAGCGGAGTCGTCAGCTCGGTCCACGCATTTGCGCAGTCCTCGATCGGCGACTGGTTTCTCTGGTTCCTGGCGGTTATCTTCGTAGTTTGTCTTTTCTTCTACGTTCGCAATCGCGGCCATCTTCGCAGCGAGCATCGGCTGGAATCGCTGCTCTCGCGCGAGTCGAGCTTCCTCTTCCAGAACCTGGTGCTGCTGGCAGCATGCTTTGCGGTGCTCTGGGGAACGCTGTTCCCGATTCTGTCCGAGGCGATTCAAGGCCGGAAGGAGACGGTTGGCCCTCCTTTCTTTAATCGCGTAAACATTCCAATCGCACTGTTCCTGCTTCTGTTGACTGCGGTTGGACCGCTGCTCGCCTGGCGTCGGACATCATGGGCCAGCTTGAAACGGAACTTCACGATTCCTGTCGTCGTTGCTCTTGCGACGGGCGCTGTCCTGATCGCCCTCGGAGTTCGTCCCTGGACGGACACTGCTCAGCTCTATTCCTTGATGGCGATCTCGCTCGCCGCGCTGGTTACGGCGACCGTCGCATCTGAGTTCATTCGCGGCGGACGCGTGATCGCGCGCCACACCGGTCAAAACCTGCTGGCATCGATGGTCACGCTCACGCGCCGCAACACCCGCCGCTACGGCGGATACATCGTTCACTTTGGCGTGGTAGTCATCGTCGTGGGACTCTCCGGCGCCGCATTCAATCAGCAGAAAGAGCAGGAGATGGGCTTCGGCGACAAGATGCAGCTCGGCCCCTACACGCTGGTCTGCGACAGCTACACGCAGGAAGACAATCCCAACTACTCCATCGAATATGCAGTCCTGAACGTGTACAAAAATGGGAAGCCGTTGTTCCAGATGTTTCCCGCGAAAAAGTTCTTCAAAGCCAGCCAGCAACCGGACACGATCGTCGCAAACCACTCCACGCCCAAAGAAGATTTGTACATTATCTACGCCGGCAAGAACTTCGATACTGACCGTCCGATTATCAAAGCATTTATCAATCCTCTCGTCATGTGGATTTGGGCCGGCGTGTGGATCCTGATCTTCGGCACAGTCGTGGCCATGGTGCCGCCGATGACCGCGGCTGCAGTTCCGCAAGTCCAGCGAGTTCGTCCGATCACGGTTCCTCTTCCCGCACATACCGAACCAGTCGAGGCAGGTGATTGATGAGCGGTTTTCGGAAGGTCTGCTTGACTGCAATCGTGATGGCTTTTGCCGTGGCGATGCTTGGGGCCAGCGGTGATACGGCACGGTTCGACGAACTCGGACATCACCGCATCATTTGTGTCTGCGGCTGCAATCAGATGCTGCTCGAGTGCAATCACGTCGGCTGCACGTATTCGGACAAGATGCGGCAGGAGCTTTCGGCCGCCGTGCAGAACGAGCCCAACGACGACGCGATCCTGCAGTCGTTCGTGCGCGAGTATGGAACGACGGTGCTCGCCGCACCGAGTGCTCGCGGATTTGATCGTGTGGCCTGGATCATGCCGTTCGCAGTGTTCTTCGCGGCCACGTTTGGAGCCGCAATTGTGATCCGCAAATGGAAGGAGCGACAGCTGGCTCCAGCGATGCCGTCCAACTCGGCAGCGTTCGACCCATATCGGGAACAAGCTCGACGGGATACTGAGCTGTGATTGCCGTTGTCTGCATTCTCTTTGCCGCCGGGCTGCTCCTCTATGTCTTTGCTCCCGGAGTGGTCTTCGAGCGTGCGACCGACAAATCTCGTCTTGTGTATCTGGAGGAACGCAAGCAGGTCGTCTATGAAAACCTGCGTGACCTGAACTTCGACTACAAAGCAGGGAAGTACCCGGCGCAAGACTACGAATCGCTGCGCAGCTCGCTCGAAGCCGAAGCCGCCGAGATTCTGGCCGAGATGGCAGCCCTGCAGAACACACAGACTGCAGTGCAAGCGGCGCGATAGACTGTTTCCAATTATTCACACATCTGAATCGAATGACTAAGAGTCCCTTTCTGAAAACTACTTTCGCCACGCCTGCTCTGCGCTGCGCGATCTCCGTGCTGATGCTGGCGGCCACTACCGTTGCTGCCGATCTCACCGGAAGCGTGACCAACAAGACGTCCAACAAGCCATCCGCGGGCGATGACGTCGTGATCCTGAAGCTCTCGCAAGGGATGCAGGAGGCTGGCCGCACCAAGACCGATGCCAAAGGCAACTTCACTCTCCCGATTCCGGACGATGGAGGGCAGCATCTGGTTCGCGTCACTCACCAGGGAGTGAACTACTTCAAACCTGCGCCGATGGGCACAACGTCGGTTGACGTGGAGGTCTACGACGCGGGCAAACAAGTGCAAGGCGTTGCCGGACGCGCAGACATCATGCGCGTCCAGACGGAGAACAACCAGCTCGAAGTGACTGAGATGTTCGTGATCCAGAATAACTCCACGCCGCCGAAGACGCAGATGAGCGAGCGAAGCTTTGAGTTCACCTTGCCCGAAGGCGCCGTTGTCGATGGCTCGCTCGCTGCAGGACCGGGAGGCATGCCGGTCAACTCCGCTCCTGTGCCCACTGGCAGCAAGAACCATTACGCATTTGTCTTCCCAATTCGGCCCGGCGAGACGCGCTTTCAGGTGAGCTATCACCTTCCCTATTCGGGAAGCTTTGCTTTCCAGCCTCAGATTGTCGTGCCGATGGAAGATGTAGTCGTAATGCTTCCGAAGAGCATGAAGTTCAAAGGCGACACCTCGCAGTTTGCAAGCGGCGGCGAGGAAAAGGGCATGAGCATCTTCGTAGCTCACAACGTCGCCGCCGGAAAGCAGATGGCATTTTCCGTTTCGGGAACAGGACAAATCCCTCGCGAAGCCCAGGATGACAACACGGAAGGGCAGCAGACCGAAGCCGCTCAGGCTCAGCCTGACAATCGCCCCGGTGGCGGATTAGGCCGTCCTGAAGATACGCCCGACCCGCTGCACGCCTACCGCTGGTGGATCATCGGCGGCCTTGCCGCTGCCCTGGTCGTTGGAGCGATTGTCGTGATCAATCAAAAGCCGCGTACTCCATTAGCAGCTTCCGCCGCCGCTGCTGCCGCTGCCGCCCCGACTCCAGGCAGTTACCCGCACAGCCAAGTACCAAATCGGGAAACGTTTCTCCAGGCCATGAAAGAGGAGCTGTTCCAGCTTGAAACTGAGCGGCTCCAGGGCAAGATCACCGATGCCGACTACCAGCAAGCAAAAGCCGCACTTGATCTGACGATCAAGCGCGCTCTGGGAAGACAGGCGACAAGCGATCGGCAATAAGCGACAGCGAGAAACACGCAAGCCAAAGAAGCACTCGCCTAAATTGCCGCCTGCATCATGGATTCTTCGCGTATGCCGCGCACGGCGCATCCGCCTGCTGATCGGGCAGGTCCTTCGACGTCAGCGTCAACAGTGCCGGCTTGCTGAAATCGAAGAATTCTTTCGCGAAGTCGGGCTGGGCGGCGTCACGATTGGTCATGTTCCGCAACTTAAACCGCGTCTCGATAAACTTCAGAATTGCAGTTGAATCTGCGGGGGCGTGCGAGACTACGTGCGGGATGACGTACGGCGAAACCACCATCAAAGGCACACGGAACCCGGTGCGCGTGAAATCTCCTTTCGGATCTTTCGATAGCAGATCCTGCGGCGCAATGCCGTCGGGCTGGACGGCAATGCCGTCCGGCTTCAGGTCGTTATTTACTGGCTGAACGTGGTCATAGAATCCGCCGGCCTCGTCGTAGGTCAAAAAGAAAGCAGAGTCCTTCCAAATCGGGCTATCCATGAAAGCCGAGATGAGGCTCTTTTCATAGACGGCTCCGAGCTGTACCGGATTTCCTGGATGCTCGTCGCGTCCCGAATCGAAACCCGGCTCAATCAAAGCCACAGCGGGAAAATTCCCACTGCTCAGGTCGGTAAAGTAATCGGTTTGTCCCTGTTGGCAGGGGGTTGAGGCTTGCTTGCAGTTCACAGGCGCAAGGTGCTGGGGATCCTTGTGGCCTTGTCCCCACTGGAAGTTAGTGAGCGTGGTGAGCGGCACTCCCGACGAACTGACATCGGAGTAGTACACCTTCCACGACACTCCGGCTTCGTCGAGAAGTTGGAAAATACTTGGAATATTGAGCGTAGGCGGATTGTGCGCGTGGCCATGCGTTGTCGCCGCTAATTCTGCAACTCGATTCGGTCCTGAGTTCGAGGGGATTGGCGAGAAAAAGTTATCTGAAGTGCCGAATTGGCCCGCGAGGAAGTAGTAGAACGGCAGCGTTTTCTCGTCGTAGTAGCCCATGTTGCGCTGGCCGCGAACGTCGAAATAGTGGTGAGTGTCATTCTGGGAATTTGCGAACTGCGAGAATCCTGCTGTGATATGGACAAACCCATTTCCCTTCCACTCATCCGACGCCGCGTCGTCGCGGTTGTAAGCACCATGACTTTCCAGCCAGTCGGGACTGAAGTCTTCAACGCACTGATCGGTCAGCAAGAAAGAGTGCACAGTCACATCGCTGCCCCAGCTCACGTGTCCCTGGTTGTTGTCCGTGATGGTTGCGATCGGCGCTCCCGGAACGGAACTCGCGACCGTAAGCGTGATGGTGGCGGTCAACTTCGAATCCGTCGTGAGCGTATACGTCACCGTTCCAGGCGTAGTCGGCACTGTAACCGCTGCGGTGGCATTGGGTCCGTACGCCTGAGTATGTTTCGGGTCCGGCGGAGGGCTGATCGTCACGCTTGATCCGTCGGTGGCAGCCCAAGTCAAGAGAGACTTGCCCCCGGGCTCGACGTTCATCGGGCTCGCGCCGACCAGAAGTCTCGATCCCGTATCAGGTGTGGTTCCCACTACAACTGAGGCCTGCGCTGTGGCGCCCGTGGCAGAAGTCGCTACGAGTGTGTATAGCGTGGCTGTAGTCGGCGTCTCCTTCTTGTTTCCGCTGCTTGTGACTGACTCGCCATTCAGCGTCACCGTCGTTGCGTTCGCTGTGGTCCAACTCAGCGGCGCCGAATCATCCGCTGGATTATCCGCCGAAAAGCCTGCGGCAAGCAGAGCAGCAGAATCGAGAGTGTTCACATCACTCTTACCGCCCCAGCCTTTGTTCACTCGATACGTGTTCAGGTGACCGAAGTAGTGATCGAACGAGCGGTTCTCCTGAAACATGAAGACAATGTGATTCAGAGCTGTAATATCGGTCGGAGTTGGCGGAGGCGGCGGAGGTTGCGTCGGAGGCGTTGAGGGCGGCTGCGACGGCGGATTGGAAGGCGGAGTCGTGCTGGCAGCTTGAGTCCCGCCGCAACTTGACATCGAAATTGCCAAAGCGAATACCAAAATCAAACTAACGATCGAATGCGAGAGGGACCAGGTACGCACGAGAACTGCTCCTTTCATCCGATACTTGGAAGCAGCAGCTCTCGCGCTGGTTGCTGTACGAACCCCGCAAAAATGGCTAGGCGGCTAATGTGCGACGGCAACTCGGATTTCCATTGCGTGCATCGCGGAATGCGGTGCGCTGGTAGACGCGGTGGACTAAGTGGACGTAGTGGACGCATCGAGTCGGCATGTCTTCAGCTACTCGCACGTGCCTCTCTCCTCTTTGCTATTCGGTCTCTTTACGGTTCTCCAGGAATGTGTTCGGTTCTAGCGATGTTGCTTGTGCTGACTGATGTCAACTCTTTTCATTGCCGCGATCCATCATCCCTTCGCGATTCGAACCTATCTCTTTCGTCATCAACAGTCTGCGAGAGAATCACCGGCCGATGTCAAGCCATCCAAAGGTACGCACGCCCTCGAATAGAGCTAATCCAGAGAGTCGGATGAAAAGTTACGAAGCCCTGAAGGCATCGACCAGAGTTGCTGGTTCTGGCGGGAAATCTGTCGAGTGATAGATCAGGGTTCCCTTTTCTAGGTTGGGTTTGGAGTTCTCGCGTCTACCTCGCGCAGTTCTATTGTGCCGCCATGCAATAGCGTAGGACAGTCACGGGCGAGTTCAACGGCGGCCTTGTAATTCGGCGCTTCGATCAGGAAGTACCCCCCGAGCCACTCTTTGGTCTCACTGTAAGGACCATCGGTAACTCTAACGTTATCGCCGGCCCCGCGCAGGACGCGTCCAGGATCATCAGCGAGCTTTTGTCCGCCGACCCAGGCCTTCTTTGCCTTGAGACCCTCTCTGTAAGCGCCGTATTTTTCCATCCACCATTTGCGTTCGTCGGCATTGAGCTTAGCCCAGCCAGAGGCATCGTCATGGAGCAGAAGTAAATATTGCGGCATGTTGGATATCACCTCGTAATCGACTATGTGCGTTTTCACTTTGCGCGCGTGAACTTTGACAATTCCGTGAACTTCGGAGAGCGCGCCTGCATGAACTGCCACTCGCTGCTGACGTGATCTTCATCGATGAAGCGCATGCGGGCGCTGTGCATGTGGCCTTCTTCCCCAGTGATGATGTTGCCTCCATCGACGAAATCAAAATCCAGCTCACCCGTTTGAGGATCGTAGCGCGTTGCGCGCAGATGCGGCTGGTTACCGGCGATGCAGTAATGCGTGAGAACGAGCTGTCCTTTGTCGATGTAGTACACCGTAATCATTGAACCGCTCTGGTGCGGAAGGGCATCGCTGGTGAAGCGCTCCATCACGGCCGTTCCGGCAGAGATCACCTGATAGTTCAGCCGGGAATGTTCCCCATTTGGTCCCGCCGACTCCCAATCGCCGGCGAGGCTCTTTAGACGTGCGAACGCGGCATTTGCCTGCAATTCTTCGGTGTTAGCAGGCGGTTTCGCATGGATGGCCGCCGAGACCAGCAACAGCAGATGAAACAGCGCCAGGATGCCCTTGATCGTCATAGGAGCTTCTCCGTGCGGGCTGCTTCCGCGTTGCTCTCTCGCCCGCTCACTGTATCAACGGGCAAGCCTCCGGCAAATCGACAGTTCCGAAAAGAAAATTGTGGAAATTGTTCGTGAAAACTGCAGTAGAGGCCAAAAACAAGTGCTCGACAGCGGTTTCATCCCGCAGTTAGCATTAGAGGTTCCCATTTAGAGCAGATTCCGTGGTGTTCCCCCGCCGAGCCGCACGCAGGCTCTAACCGCTCTTTACGGGAAGAAAACATTGTTGAACGATGACACCACCAGGGGTGATGCGTCTGTTCAAAAGGCGTGGTTTTGATCGCTCTATGAGCTCGATGTTCTTCAAGAAAAGTTTCAATTTGGGCAGGTCTGAAGCCGTGCTCCGATTTGCTCTCATGGTTGCGGCAGCGGCTGCGCTGTCGGCCTGCAGCTCAAAGCCAAAGGGTCCGCAGGGACCTCCGCCGGCGATGCGGGTGAAGGTGGACGTGATCAATCCACAGCCTGTTACCGACTCGTCGGAGTACGTGGCGACGCTGAAGTCGCGCCAATCGGCGACGATCAGCCCGCAGGTGGAAGGCTCGATCACCAACATCTTTGTCCACTCCGGCGAGCATGTAAATGCCGGCGAGCCGCTGATGCAGATCGATCCGCTGAAGCAGGAGGCAACTGTCCGCAATCAACAGGCGAGCACGGCTGCGCAGGAGGCAAACCTGAAATGGGCGCAGCAGCAATACGATCGGTCGACACAACTTGCCGCCGCTGGAGTCATCAGTAAGGCGGAACTTGATCAGTCTCGCGCGAATCTCGATGCCGCCAAAGCCCAGCTGTCGGCATTGAAGGCCTCCGTCAACGAGCAGGAAACCCAGCTTCACTACTACAAGGTGGTAGCGCCGATGGCGGGAATCGTCGGAGACATTCCCGTTCACGTCGGAGACCGAGTTACAACAAGCACTCTCCTCACGACGGTGGACAAGCCCGGAAGTCTGGAGGCCTACGTTCAGGTTCCAGTTGAACGTGCGCCCGATCTCAAAACGGGAAAAGAGGTCGAGATCCTCGGCGACCAGGGCACGACAATCGCGAAGGGAAAAATCACGTTCATTTCTCCTCAAGTCGATAGTCAGACGCAAACGGTGCTGGTAAAGGCCACGGTGCCGAACGACAATGGAATTTTGCGCACCGCGCAGTTTGTTCACGCGCGCGTGATCTGGGGAACGCTCCAGGGGCTCGAGGTGCCGGTGCTGGCAGTTTCTCGTATCGGCGGCCAGTTTTTTGTTTACGTCGCCGAAGACAGCGGAGGAAAGAGCGTGGCTCATCAGAAGCAGATCAAGGTGGGTCAGCTCGACGGCAATAACTACGTTGTGCTCGATGGCCTCAAAGCCGGAGACAAAGTCATTGTCTCCGATACGCAAATGCTTGCCGACGGCATGCCGGTGAACGCGCAGGTACAGGGAAGTTAGGGCTTTATGTTTGTCGATTTCTTTATTAAGCGACCCATCTTTGCCACGGTCTGCGCTCTGCTGATCATTCTTGGTGGAGCAGTCTCAATCCCGACACTTCCTGTAGCGCAGTTTCCCAATCTGGCACCGCCGACGGTCCAAGTGAGCGCGTTCTACAACGGCGCCAGTGCGCAGGTAGTTGAGACATCGGTGACGACTCCGTTGGAGCAGCAGATCAACGGTGTTGAGGGCATGAAGTACATGACCTCCACCAGCGGCAACGACGGCACCAGCGGAATCAGCGTGGTCTTCGATCTGAATCGCGATGTCGATCTTGCCGCCGTTGACGTGCAGAACCGGGTTAACCAGGCGCTCGGGCGCATGCCCAATGAAGTGAAGACGACGGGCGTGAGCGTCGTGAAGGCGACCAATAATTTCGTCTTCGGCGCCGGTTTCTACGCGGAAGGCAATCGCTACGACAGTCTCTTTATCAGTAACTATCTCGACATCTACGTGCGCGATGCACTCAAGCGTATTCGCGGTGTAGGCGACGTGATCATCTTCGGCGAGCGCAAATATGCAATGCGGCTCTGGCTTGATCCAGTGCGCATGGCTACGCGTCAGCTCACAGCCAGCGATGTTGTCACAGCTCTGCAGGAACAGAACGTGCAAGTTGCTGCGGGCGCGGTGGGACAGGCGCCGGCGCCTCCGAATCAGCAGTACGAGATCAGCGTGCGCGCCGTCGGTCGGCTCACCGATCCTGCGCAATTCGACAATATCGTGCTCAAAACCGCGCCCGACGGCACGATTGTCCGCCTAAGAGACGTTGGTCACGCCGAACTCGGAGCCGAAAACTACGACTCAGGATTGCGATTCAATGGCCATCCTGCGGTCGGCGTGGGAGTCACTCAGCTCTCGAACGCGAATGCCATCGCGGTAGATCGAGCGGCGATTGGGGAACTTGAAAGACTGTCGAAGAGCTTTCCGCCGGGACTCAAATTCAACGTTGCTTTCGATACTACTGACGTTGTCGCGGATTCGATTAAAGACGTAATCAGCACGCTCATCGAAGCGATTCTGCTGGTTATTTTTGTCATCTTCCTGTTCCTGCAGGATTGGCGCTCCACAGTCATTCCGGCTGTCACCATTCCGGTCTCGCTCGTCGGCACCTTCATCTTCGTCAAGGCGCTGGGATTCTCGATCAATACGCTCACGCTCTTCGGCATCACGCTCGCCACCGGCCTGGTGGTGGACGATGCGATTGTCGTTATTGAGAACGTGCAGCGGCATATATCAGAAGGTGTAACCGAGCCCCACCATGCCGCTTCCGTGGCCATGAGCGAAGTTGCCGGAGCTGTGGTCGCCACCTCGCTGGTGCTGGTTTCCGTGTTCGTGCCGGTCGCGTTCTTTCCCGGAACTACCGGCATCATGTTCCGTCAGTTCGCGTTGACGATCGCGTTTTCGGTTGCCATTTCGGCATTCAACGCTTTGACGCTGACGCCGGCACTCTCGGCTCTGATGTTAGGACATCACACGGGGGAATCAAATCGCGGCGTTTTTGGTGTGTTCAATCGCGGCGTGCACAAGGTCACGCACGCCTATCGCGACACTCTAAAACACCTCGTTCCGCTGAGGTGGATCGTGGTGCTCGTCTTCCTCGGCGGCCTCGCATTTACCTACTGGTTCTACCAGCGCGTCCCGCGCGGCTTCGTTCCGCAAGAGGACCAGGGATATTTCATGATCCTGGTTCAGTGCCCGCCCGGCGCTTCGATCGAGTACACCGAAAATATCGCCAAGCAAATCGAACAGGTGTTGGGCCGCGAGAAAGACATCGTCGGCACGTTCGCTGTTTCCGGATTCAGCTTCGCCGGAGCCGCGCCCAATCGCGGAATGGTCTTCGGCACACTCGCGCCGATGTCGCAACGAAAAGGCGACGAACGCTCCGCAGAAGCAATCATCAACCGTCTACGCGGACCATTGTTTGGAATTTCCGGCGCCATCGTCGTGCCCTTCGCTCCACCGTCGGTAAACGGCCTCGGTAATTTCGGCGGATTCCAGTACATCCTGCAGGACGAAGGCGGACACACTCCCGAAGAGTTGGGCAAAGTCGCTTACAGCCTGATCGGAGCAGGGAATCAGCCCAACAGCGGACTCACCGGGTTATTCACCAGCTACAGCGCGACTGATCCTCAGTTCCTCGTCAGCATCGATCGCGAGAAAGCCAAGAGCCTGGGCGTGTCGCTCTCGCAGATCACGAACACGCTGCAGGTGTACATGGCTTCAGCGTACGTGAACGATTTCGATTTCAATAATCGCGCATACCGCGTTTACATACAGGCCGATCAGCAGGCGCGCATGTCGCCGCAGTCGATGAAGCAGTTCTATGTTCGCTCCGATAAGGGCGGCATGGTACCGCTCGAAGATCTGGTCAACATTACGCAGACTACGACGCCACCCGTCATCAGCCACTACAACCTGTTCCGCTCGGTTGAACTCGATGGCTCGGCAGCACGCGGACAAAGCTCCGGCCAGGCCATCCAGAAGATGGAGGAGTTGTCGGCGAAGATTCTGCCGCACGGCTACTCCTACGCGTGGACAGGACTGTCGCTGGAGGAAATCGAATCGGGCAGTCAGGTGGTGATGCTGTTCGCTCTGGGCTTGCTGGTCGTGTATCTCACGTTGGCGGCGCAGTATGAAAGTTGGTCGCTGCCGTTCATCGTGATCCTCGCCGTTCCGATGGCGGTGCTCGGTGCCGTTTTGGCACAGTCACTGCGCGGATTGATCAACGACATCTACTGCCAGGTCGGACTGGTGATGCTCATCGGCCTCTCCAGCAAGAACGCGATTCTGATCGTCGAGTTCGCCGAGCAGTTACGCGAGCGTGGACTTTCAATCACCGAAGCCGCGCTCGAAGCAGCTCGCATCCGCCTGCGTCCGATCCTGATGACATCCTTTGCCTTCATGCTCGGCGTCCTGCCGCTGGTGCTTGCAAGCGGTGCGGGAAAGAATGGGCGCCAATCGGTCGGCACTACCGCATTCGGGGGAATGCTTGCCGCAACCACGCTCAACCTGCTGTTTATCCCCATCCTCTACGTGACGCTGAAGACGCTGCAGGAGCGCTGGGGAAGTGGCGCTCATCGACAGATCGAAGAACGTCACGCAGAAGATGAACGGATTGCCGTGTAGCTGCTAATCAGTAGACAGACCCAAGGGGCGGCAAAGACCCGCCTCCTGTTAAGACTTGTTAAATCTCCGGGCCGGAGTGGATAACCGCTAACTTTTTCACCTCGAATTCCGTCTATTTAGACGAAGGGATTGCTGGAGGGTCAGGGGTGGCTCTCACGCGTTCTCCTCCCAGGCTCGGCAAGCTGGGTTCTTGCCGGCGCTTGGAGTTTCGCCCTCTCTAATCAAAATGTTCTCTCCACCCGTAGGCTTCGCGCCTACGGGTATTTTTTGTGTCCTGCAGCGCTGAAGGAATTTCGCTATGGTCCCTGAGGACCCTGGCGCTTGCCTGTTTGTTGCGCTTGTCTAGGCGCGCACTCAGACACACGTAGGCCCAGGAAAGCAGACTCTTCGCGAGTGCGCACATCGTATGGAGGGCCTACATCATGAATGCATATCGCCTGGACGCTTTACATCTCAAGGTCCGAGTCCCGCGTCTGGTGCGGGACGGATGAAAGTAGCCCACCATGCAGCGAATCGGAATGGTGGGATACCGGTGGTTACAACTCGGAGTCCGGCTTCAAGCCGGACGAATGAGAATTTGGGCGATTTCTCATTGACACCTCGGAACCCGAGATTCTCAATCGTCCGGCTGAAAGCCGGACTCGATCCGTTCTTCATCCCACCCACCATTCCGCTTCGCTGCATGGTGGGCTACTCTCGGTCGTCCCGCCCATTGGCGGGACTCGTATAGCTTGATGAATAAGCTCCAGTCCCTCGATTTTGTGGACTAGAGAGATTAGGAAGGCAGGAGTCGCACCAAGTTCACCGCGCCACAATTTCTTGTCCTGCGTCTCGGATCAGAGAAGTGGAGAGTTCAAGAAATTCTGCAGCCCGAAACGGGAGCGCGACCGGAAAGTCCTCCAGCGTATTCTGAACAGCTTCAGAATTTCTAACACGCGCGCATTCTTGCGCTTCTTAGCCGGAGGACGATTGAAACAGGTCTACCGATGCCTGGGTTTCCGATCAGCGTTCATTGTGTGCGCACTCTGTGTTCTGAGTGCCGTTGCGCACGCCCAGCCGAGCTCTGGTCGGCCTTCGAGTCCAACTCTTCCTGAATTGGAACATGAATTCCGCAATCCTCCAGACGCGGCGCGCATCATGGTGCGCTGGTGGTGGTTCGGCCCGGCAGTGGACAAGCAGGAACTCGAAAGAGAAATGCTGCGCGTGAAAGAAGGCGGCATCGGAGGATTCGAGGTCCAGCCGGTTTATCCGCTTGCGTTGGACGATCCGAAGCACGGCTTCCACAATCATTCCTACTTATCGGATGAATTTCTGGATGCTCTGCGCTTCGCTTCAGAAAAAGCAAAGCAGCTTGGGCTGCGAATGGACCTCACTCTGGGCAGCGGCTGGCCGTATGGAGGACCTGGAGTCCCAATCACCGAAGCGGCGAGTTCGCTGCGTATTGTTCGCACCAAGACCGACGGACATTCCCCAAGTATTCCCGTGCCCAGCTTAACGGCCGGTGAGACCTTAATTGCTGCTTTCTTAACCACCGCCGACAATGGCCGATCAGAGCACCAGTATCGGCAAATCTCGGATGTTCATGACGGGTTCGTGACGCTCCCACAGCGGAGTAGTGCAGGCGAGGTTCTTTTCTTCATTTCGAGCCGCACGGGCATGCAGGTGAAGCGAGCGGCAGTCGGCGCCGAGGGATTCGTCGTTGATCACTACGATCGAAGCGCCGTTGAACATTACTTGCAGCATGTTGGCGATCGGCTGATGCAGGCGTTTCCTTCTGATCGTCCGTATTCCGTTTTCTGCGACAGTCTGGAGGTTTACGGTTCCGATTGGAGTCCGGATTTTCTGGAAGAGTTCCACAAACGGCGAGGATACGACCTGGTTCCACATTTGCCGGAACTGGCAGAAGGTAGCGACGTTAAGAGCAGGGCAGTGCGTCGCGATTGGGGAAAGACTCTTACTGAACTTTTCGACGAACGATTCGCCTCCACTGTGCATGACTGGGCACAGAAGAATCACACGAAGTTTCGCATGCAAGCCTATGGGATTCCTCCGGCAGAGCTCTCGAGCAGTTCGTTGGCGGACCTGCCTGAAGGTGAAGGAGCGCAGTGGAAGTCACTTTCAGCAACACGCTGGGCTTCTTCGGCGAGCCACATCTATGGCGTGCCGGTCACGTCATCGGAAACCTGGACCTGGCTGCACTCGCCGGTTTTCCGAGCCACCCCGCTGGATATGAAAGCGGAGGCGGACCGCCATTTTCTTGAGGGCATAAACCAGTTCGTCGGCCATGGCTGGCCATATACACCTGAGGGCGTCGAATATCCGGGATGGCGTTTTTACGCTGCGGCGGTGTTCGATGAGAAGAATCCGTGGTGGAT
Organism: Terriglobales bacterium; assembly: GCA_035764005.1. Lineage (NCBI taxonomy): Bacteria > Pseudomonadati > Acidobacteriota > Terriglobia > Terriglobales > Terriglobales bacterium. Next base: position 34,890 of record DASTZZ010000083.1, on the reverse strand, counting down.
TGTGATGCCGGACGTCACCGCCTATCTGCAGCGCGTGAGCTATCTGTTGCGCCAAGGTGAACCGGTTAATGACGTCGCTGTCTATCTGCCTAATGATGATGCCTGGGCGAGCTTTCGTCCTGGGCGCGTGAACCTGTTCCAGACCCTGCAATCCCGAATTGGGACTAATGTCGTCGAAAGCACTCTTTCCAGCGGACATGATTTCGACTTCTTCGATGAGGACGCGCTGCAGCGCAAGGGACGCATCGAGGGGAACACGCTGGCTCTCGGCACCAATCGATATCGAGTTGTGATTTTGCCGAACGTGGAAACGATCTCGCCTGACACCTATCGCACGTTCGAAGATTTCGCGCGAGCCGGGGGAATTCTGGTTGCTACGCGCCAGCTTCCCTCGGCGGCACCGGGACTCCTCGCCGGCGATTCACAGAATGTCGAGGTTCGCGATATCAGTCGGCGTCTATTCCAGGCCGGGAATGCACAAGGTCATTTTTTGCCTGATGAGCAGAAACTGAGTGCCTTGCTTACCCAACTCACCGAAGCAGACGTGTCTTTTACGCCCGCAGAGCCCGACATCGGCTTCGTTCACCGACGTACACGGGATGCGGACATCTATTTCGTAGCTAACACCACGAATCAGAGTCAGAAGACCGAAGCGAGTTTTCGTGTTGCAGCTACGACCGTGCAACTCTGGGATCCGATGAATGGGACGGTCTCGAACCTGAATGTTCCTGATCCTCGTGCGAATAGCGCCACAATCAAACTTGATCTGGAGCCGTACGGTTCGCGCGTCTTCGTGCTTTCCCGGAGCAGTTCATTGCACCGAACTCGGAAGGCGGCCCCGGTCGAGACAACCGCGATCGATATCAGCCACGATTGGCATGTCACCTTCGGTACCAGCGGCAAAACCGAAACCATGCAGGATTTGAAGTCCTGGACCGACTATCCGGAGACGCGCTACTTCTCTGGAACAGCTACCTATGAGAAGACAATCACAGTTCCTGCATCGGCGCTCAGAGACAGCAAAGTTCAGCTCGATTTTGGAGAAGGGAAGCCTTTGCCGGAAGAGAAACTACGCGCAGGAATGCAAGCGTGGCTCGACGGCCCGATTCGGGAAGTCGCAGTGGTCTACGTGAACAGCAAACGCACGGGATCAGTTTGGTGTCCGCCATATTCGCTGGACGTCACCTCGTTCCTTCACGAAGGAGAGAATACGATTCGCGTTGAAGTCGAAAATCTGGCCCTGAACTACATGGCTGGGCATGCCCTACCCGATTATCGTCTGCTGAATTTGAGATATGGCGTCCGCTTTGAGGCGCAGGACATGGATCAGGTGCAGCCGATTCCAGCAGGACTCTTTGGCCCCATCCGGCTGCTCGTGGCGCCGTCAAATAAGAGCGAGCTATGAAAGGCGCTAGTTCGGCTTGCAGACTTGCACGTCTTCGTCGCGGATGAAGAAGTGAGCCGAGCATTTTTCTGAACCGCAGATCACTGGAGTGATGCCCGCCATCTGCCGGCGAGTAATCAAGCCCAGCGTTCCGCATTCGGGGCAGGCGAGTACGGCCCAATATGGGTCTTCGTTCTTGCCGACTTCGCCGGCGTTCTCCAGCACGAAGACCGTGCCGGGCTGCATCTGCTCCGGTATCCACTCTGTCAGGATGTTTAGCTCAGCTACCATGTCACCTCCGACCTGGGTTGTTCCGCAATCGCGGATGCTCATCGTGCGAATGGTGGTTAAGCGCTGCGGCGCAGCCGCAATCGCCGGTTATCATCGTTGTTATTGCGTTCTTCCTTTCCGTGCAGACGCCGCAACGCGCGACGCTTGTGAACTTCGGCCTGGACTTCCTCCACGGCATCCGTAAGGCATATCGCGAGCAGCGGTTGGCGCGAGTTCTTCAACAGATCGACGATCTGCCGCTCGGAGTTTTCGAGATAAATGCGCTTGCCGTCTGTGAGCAAGTGATACTCGCTGCCCGAGGTCACCGTTTCGATCAGCCTCTTGCCCAGCTCACGCTGCAAGTAGCGCATGACCTGGCGCACGCGCTGAAGCGAGAATCCCTTGCGTCGCAACTCGCAGATCACCGCGACTTCTGCGAGATCGTCGAGGCTGTACACGCGATTGCGGCCGCTGCGCTGCGGGACGACGATTTTGCGCTCGTCCCACCACTGCAACTGTCGCGCAGTGATTCCGGTGAGTTCCATTACGTCAGCCGAAGTAAAGCTTTGAGCCGCAGTGCTCGCCGCCTGCTCGCTGCCGTTCTGTTTTTTCTGCGATTTCATACCAGCACGCTTCAAACATTTCGTAAATGAAATGTTTGAAACAAAATACACCCTCATTGTTGTATGTCAAGCGGGAAGAGTTGATGCGCGAGGTGCGGGCTCTAGTTCCGTGAAAACGGTCAGGTACTATGAACGGGACGTGACTTCGGCGAACTGAGGTCCGCAGCGCTCGTGCCCATTCTTTTCGACCATCATTCGCTTGCCGCGTATCTCATCTTTTTTGCCAGCTACACGGTTTTCGCCGTAGGCAGATTTCCGGGAACTCACATCGATCGACCCGCGGCTGCGGTGATCGGCGCGGCGATGATGTTTGCTTTTCGCGTGCTTGGTCCGGAACAGGGATTGCGCAGCATCGACTACGCGACCATCGTTCTTCTATTCGCGATGATGGTTGTGGTTGCTGGGCTGCATCTTGCAGGGTTCTTCGAATGGATCACCAACATTTTCATCGCGCACGTGCGCGTCGGATGGCTGCTGCCCGTCGTGATCTTCACAAGCGGAGTTTTGTCGGCATTCCTCGTGAACGATATCATTTGCTTACTGATGGCGCCCCTGGTGATGAGGATCAGTCACCAGTTCGGGCGTCGCGCAACACCGTATCTTCTCGCGCTTGCAACCGCTTCGAACATCGGCAGCACGGCCACGATCACCGGTAATCCGCAGAACATCCTGATCGGGTCGGTGTCGCGCATTCCATATCTGGATTTCCTTGCGCATTTAGGACCGGTTGCGTTGATCGGCTTATTTCTGGACTGGGGGATCTTGTATCTGATGTATTTCCGGTCAGAAGCAATCGTTCCTTCAGCTTCCGCAAATCAGGAAGTGTTTAAGCGTTCCGAATCGCATCTGATCTTTCCTGTTATTGTCACAATAGCGGTACTTGCAGGATTCCTCGCAGGATTGCCTCCTGCACTAGTTGCGGCCGTCGGCGCGGCGGTCATCTTGATGCATCCCCGCTATCCTTCGAAGCACGTCTATGAAGAAGTGGACTGGTCGCTGCTGGTCTTCTTTATCGGACTATTTCTTATCGTGGGAGGCGCGGAGCAGTCGGGCATCGCGCGCGAGCTTTTGTCCGCCGCCGAGCGATTCAATCTGCAGAATCTCTGGATATTCAGCGGAGCTGTGGTTTTTCTCTCCAACATCGTGAGCAACGTTCCCGCGGTGATGTTGCTAAAGGATCTGCTTCCGCATTTTGCTGACGCGCACCATTTCTGGCTCTTGCTGGCCATGACCAGCACGCTTGCCGGAAATCTAACCATCACCGGTTCCGTCGCCAACATCATCGTCGTGGAAAAGGCCCGCGAGAAATCGCCGGTGAGCTTTGGGGAATATCTGAAGGCTGGAATTCCAGTCACGATCGCCACTGTAGCGGTCGGCGTGATCTGGCTGTCACATTTCTGATGTTAACAGGAACCGCCACCGACGAAGTGCACAATTTCCAGTCGGTCGCCCTCGCGAAGAGTAGTTTCGGCCCAGCGGTTGCGAGCCGCGATTGAGCGGTTCAGTTCGACGGCGACGCGGTCGCCTTTGAGCTGCAGATGTTCAATGAACTGCGCCAGCGAAGCGCCGTCAGGACACTCCTTTGGCTGGCCATTGACGATTAGAGTCATAACAGCAGTGTAGTCGAAAGAAAAAAGGCCTCCGAGAACCGGAGGCCTGGAGAAGTCCACTTTAGAACGAGAATTGAACCTGCAGATCAACTCTGCGATTGGAGGCTTGTGAACCGAACGGTCCACCGGCCACCGCGATTGACTGGCCAAAGCTCGAATTTCCAGTGAACGCCTGGGTGCTCAGCACCCCGACAGGTGGCGCCAGATTCTGATGATTGAAGAGATTTCTCGCGCCGATGCTGAATGTCAGGTTGTAGCGGTGGTCACTGGTGCCGCCTCCAAACATGCCACGCGGACCTCCTCCGCCTCCAAATCCGCCAAAGCCGCCGTGCTCGTGTCCTCCACGACCGCCGCCTCCGCGTCCTCCGGTTGTCCCTTCCATCACCGGGCCAAGTCCGATGGTCTTGCTTACGCGCAGGTTCACGGAGACATTCGCCGGACCTTGTCCGAAGTTGATAGGAATCGGGCTATAAGCTTGTCCCGGACTGGGAATGAAGAAGCAGAAGGGATTTGTGGTCGACAACACTGAGCATTCCGATGATCCCACGGCAAGACCCGGACGTGCATTAAAGACTGAAGTGCCCAAAATATCTTGGGGAATGGTGATGTTGTAGGGCTGGCCCGAATGCGCGAAGACGAATGGGCTCAGTCGCAATCCAAAGGGAGCGGTGAAGGTGCCGCCAAGAAAGAGCCGGTGCCGGGTGTCAAAGCCCGCGCGCCCGTAATCCAGAGTCGGATCATATGGGTCGGTAGGGAAACTGCCGGCTCCCGAAGTATCGCTGTTAGCGTAGCTCAGTGAGTAAAACCCAAAAATCGAGAGATTCGGGCCCACTCGCATGTTGACGTTCGTCATGAGCTGGTTCTGCTTGAAGATGCCCTCGGATTGGTATTCGTAGATCCGTCCTGCGGTGCAGCCGAGCGGGCAAACCGGATTCGCCGGGAACGTTCCCGGAAGCGGGGCATTGATGTTGTTGGTAAAGAGCTGATGAAGCCCTCGGGCGTTCAGATAAGTGAGCGAGAGCTTGGTAGATTTCGTAAGTTGATGCTCGACGCCAACTGCCGTCTGCAGAATGTAGGGAGCGCGCAGGTTCGGATCGATGCGATAGACGTTCGAAGGCACGCCTGTAAGTCCCGAAAAAGAACTCGGGATGTTATTCGGGCCAAACGTGGGTGAATCGATGATGTACGACTGCTGCGTGCTTCCGTTCAACCGCTCAGCCTGCAAGACGAGGTTCTGTGGGAAACGATCGTAAAAGATCCCATAGCCGGCGCGCAGCACCGTTTTGGGAGTCGAACCCTTTCTTCCGACACCCCACGCAATGCCGATCCTGGGTGCGAAGTCACGATAATCGTTGATAGCGCTCTGAGTCTCATAGCGCAAACCATAGCTCAGCGTTAGATTCGGACGCGCTTTCCAATCGTCTTCTGCATAGACACCCAAGTCGAGGAATGTATTCGAGATCAGTGGTTGACCGGTGGTGATCGAGAATTGAGTCGGCTGATTGTTTTGGAATGCCGTCAGCGAGTCATAAGAGAACGTGCCGTTGAAATTGGAAGCCAGCAGATCTGAAGCCTGCGAAATGCGCAGCCGGCCGCCAAAGCGCATCGAGTGATTTCCCGAAATGTAGGAGGTGTAGTTCTGCAGCTCGTAATGATTCTCCTGATTCACCTCATGCCCGGCACTGTTTCCACCTGCGACAAAGAAGCTCGGCACCGACAATTGCGGCGCAGTGCTCAAAGGGAGCTGATCGCTGTGATCGCGGTTGTACTGAAACCGAATCTCGTTCACGATCTTGGAGCCGAGGACCTGCGTGTCGCTGATCTGCACCGTGTGTTCGGTTTCATCTGAGGTGTACCCCAGCGAAGGCAGCGTTGGAGTGCTTCCGTTTTGCCCCACCCCGTTGTTGTCTTCGTGGTTGTTCCAGAACTGATACCGGGCTGTAAACGTGTTTGTGTTGGTGAGTTGATAGTCGATTCGCGGACTGAAGTTGGTGCGCGTGTGCGGATTGGGGACATTCACGTCTGCGCACTCAGGCAGCACAACGCCTCCGCACTGAGGATTCACGATGGCCACGTCGTTGATGTTGCGGCGCTGGCCATCAATAAAGAATGACGCCTTCTTACCCAATGGGCCACCGAAGTTTCCTTCATATTGCTCCGAGTGGTAGTCGGGCTTTTCGACCGAGAACGGATTCCGCGAGTTGAAGATGGAGTTGTTCTCGTTGAATTCGAGCTGGCCGTGGAATTTGTCTGATCCAGGTTTGGTGAAGATCTCGATTCGGCCGTAGCCCAGCTTGTCATACTCAGCCGAAAAAGGGTTCTGATTGATGCGAATCTCGCGAATGGCTGACTTCGGCGGAAGCTGCCCGGCGGTGAATCCGTCGATGTACATCTGCCCACCATTGGGACCGGCAGATGGTCCTGCTAACGCCTGCAATTCGTCCTGCAGCTCATCCGGATCGTCCGATAGCGCGTCGAGATCTTTGCCCTTCAGGACAACGGTATTCGCGTTGTTGCTGGGAGCAGTGTCGAGAGTGTTTCCCTCCGACTCGACGTTCACCTTCTCCTGAACCACTTCGATCTGCAGAGGAATATCGAGCAGCTGAGCGCGTCCGGCCGCAACTGTGACCTGGCCTTTGGAATAGGGCGCGAACCCTTGTGCAGACACAGTGATTGTGTATTGTCCAGGCGCAAGGCCTTTCACATCGTAAGTGCCATCACCACCCGAAGTAGCAGTTGCGGTCTGCCCAGAGGACGACTTAAGAGTTATCGTCGCTCCCGGAATAACGGCGCCGGAAGGATCAGCAACTTTTCCATGCAAGCTACCGGTGGTCTGAGCAATCGCCGCGGTGGCGGCGAAAGCAAAGAGTAGAAGTACAGCAACATCTCTGAATGTATGAAACCAACGAATCACGTTGCGCTTATCACCTTGTCTAGAGAATGAATGGACTTCACTGCTGGTTGTCACCTTCGCCGCCGCCACCCATGCTCCAGCCGGAAAGCAAGTTCGCGCTGGTTTGAGTGGGTGCAGCGGTAAGGATGGGTTCGACTCCTCCGAGCAGAGTCAGAGCTGTTACCGGTTCGCCGGGAGCGCCACTCGTAGTGACGATCATTACGGCATCTCCCTTTTGCAAATCACTGATCGCCGCCGAAGGCATTCTGCGGATGATCTGCTGAAAATCAGGTCTGCCTCCACCGCCTCCGGCTCCCCCGGCCCCGAAAGTGCCAGGACGCGCGGCAGCTTGCGAATTTGCTCCCGGACCCGCTGCGCCGCCTTGCTGCTCGCCTCCTGCTCCACCCTGTCCGGACGAACGCCGCAGGAAGAAAGCAATGCGCTGTGCCATTTCGGGAGGAATCTTCCGTAGCTGAGTGTCGGGCGTAATCTTCACGACCACTGATTTCTTGGTAATCAGGTCGTTGACGTTCAGAGTGTTCGCGGAGGCATCGATCGAGTTCACCGTGCCCGCAATATTGCGGAACGATCCCGAAATGACGGCATCCGCCGTAAGCTGCTGTCCATCGGGGCTGCGGTTGCCGCGCGCGCGAAGCTGATCGCCGGGCTTGATGTCGTTAATCGAGCTTTTCTTCGCGTCGGAGAACTTCACAGAATCCGCAGCGTAGCGCAAGAAGAGTGTGTTGGCTGACGTTTGGATTGCGAGCGTCTGGTTAGGAGCGGTCGAAATCGTAATAGTTCCCGACGCTGGATCGACAGAGTGCACGATCCCGCCGGCACCCCGGCGCTGCCATTCCTGTACTTCCTGCTGCTGACGGGAAGCGACGTCGCTCTGCTTCATCACGATCATCGATGAAGCCTCGAGCACATTGTTCTCGCCGGCCTTGCCGCGAACCAGAGCGCGGTCGCCTACCTGTACATCCTGCAGATGAATCGGAGTGGCGTTCTTCAAATCTTTCTGGCCGGGCTCGGCCTTCACGATTCGAGCGGTATCGGGCACGGTTACAGTGCTCTCGGTTCCCGAATCGGTCTTTAGAGTGACAGAATTGCCATTGATGGCCGTCACTGTGCCGATAGCTCTTCCCGCACCGGAATTTGTCACTCCTGTTTGCTGTGCGGCGCTCGACAAAGCGCAAACGCTTGTGGCAAACAGAAGAATGGCAATTCGAACTGGAGTCACAGATTTATTGAGGCTGTAGTACACGTTTTCTCAGGAGGGAACGCGGGGTGCTCTGCCCCAAAGTTGTATCCCTAACACTCATTTTATTATCTGACAACGCGTTTCGTAATTTGCGGTACAAACAAGACGCACCACGTAAAGAATTGTAAGCAGCACAGGATCGATGGATTTTGTATTGTGAATTGTGCCCGTTTGCTCGGCGATTCGCGCCCGAGAGAAGCAGCTATTCTGAGTTGAGAGTTTCTGACGAGGGAAACTGGATTGCGTTTTGGTAAATGGAATCTCGCTATTTGTCTTTTGTCCTCGGTTGGCTTGGGCGGATGCGCCGTCGGACCGAAGTATCGGAAGGCCGATGTCCCCACGCCGCCCAGTTGGTCTGCCCAAGAACCGTGGCGTGCCGCTGAACCGAAGGACGGTATTCCCAAAGGCGCCTGGTGGACTCTCTATCAGGATCCCGTTCTCACCCAGCTTGAACAGAACGCGCTGAACGCGAACCAGTCGATTCAATTGGCAGTGACTCGTGCTCAGCAGGCGCGCGATCTGGCGCGTGTGCAGGTGGCCGGCTTCTTTCCGTCGCTATCTGCCGGAGCGAGCGCTGAGCGGCAACGCCTCTCTGCGAATCGCCCTGCAGTAGGAGCGACTGCGCCCACGGCGGCGATTACCGAAAACATTTTTCAGATCCCGTTCCAGCTCAATTACGAAGCCGATATCTTCGGACGTATCCGACACAACGTCGAAGCCGCGAATGCGCAATACCAGGCCACGGCTGCCGATCTGGAAAACGTTCGCCTGCTGATTACTTCCGACCTCGCCTCCGACTACTTCAGCCTGCGCGAACTCGATGCCGAGATCGCAGACGTCCAGGAAGCGATCTCGTACGACGAGAAAGGATTGAAGCTGGTGCAGAACCGTCACGCCGGAGGCATCGCTTCCGGTCTCGATGTCGCGCAGCAGGAGACTGTGCTCGACGCGGCACGCGCGCAGCTTCATTTGCTGCAACAGCAGCGAGCTACGTTTGAGCATGCGATCGCTACGCTGGTTGGCTCGCCGGCTCCCACGTTTCATGTGGCGCCCGCGCCGCTGACGACGAGTATCCCCGCGATTCCCATGGGAGTACCGAGCGACGTGCTCGAACGTCGTCCTGACATCGCTGAAGCGGAGCGGCAGATGGCCGCACAGAACGCCCTGATCGGGGTTGCAAAGAGCGCATTCTATCCCTCAGTGTTTTTGTCCGGCGGCGCCGGATTGCAGACCGCCGATATTACGAAGCTGTTCGTGGCTCCAAGCTCCTTTTGGTCGCTGGGAGTCTCCGCTGCCGAAACGGTCTTCAGCGGCGGCCGGCTTCACGCTCAACTCGATTACGCCAAGGCGGGATATCAGGGTTCTGTCGCAACGTATCGCAACACCGTGCTGACGGCCTTCCAGCAGGTAGAAGATGGACTCTCGGGTCTCACAACTCTGGCCGACGCTGCCGCAGCCCAGCAGAGAGCTGTCGAGGACTCGCAGCGTTATCTCAGCATCGCCAATGATCGCTACGTCGGCGGACTGGTGACGTACCTCGACGTAATCACAGCCGAGCAAACTCTGCTGAGTAATCAACGGCTCGCAACACAGTTGCTTGGCCAGCGGCTGGTCACGTCAGTGTTCCTGGTCAAAGCACTTGGCGGCGGTTGGGACCGCAAGGACATCGAAGCTCTGCAAGTCCGTCCGGAGAAGAAGAACATCGTGCAGCAGTAACGCGCGCAGCCCATATTGACGAGAGGCCACGAATCTCGCGAGTGTTGCCGCGAATCTATTCTTACGAGGAGGCGCTAGTCATGAAATCAAAAGCGCTGCTCTCGGCCACTATCTTTTTTGCATTCGGGCTCGCTGCCTTCGCCCAGCAGGAGCCCCCGTTTCCTGGAACGCAGGCGAGTGTCGTAGTCTCCGCTGAGCCCCAACACGGCACAAGTGTTCCAGCGCTCCATGCTGACGATGTAATCGTCACGCAGGGTAAACAGCGAGATCAGGTGATCTCACTCGAGCCGCTTTTAAGTTCTCAGGCTGGCGTGCAGGTTTTCATTCTGATCGATGATTGCTTGTCAACGTCTGATCTCGGCCCTAAGCTGACCGACATTCGCCAGTTCATCGACGCGCAGCCTGCGAACGTGCAGGTTGGAGTCGCGTACATGCGCAACGGAACAGCTCTTGTCGCGCAGAATCCAACCAACGATCACGCCCTTGCTGCCAAAGCTCTGCGGCTGCCCACAGGCGAGTCAGCCGGAGGCGCTAGTCCGTATTTTTCGCTTGGCGAGTTAATCAAGCGCTGGCCACAGACGAATGCTGCCCGGCAGGTCATCATGATCTCGGACGGCGTCGATCCGTATTGGGACAGCTTCAGCCTCGATGATCCCTATGTGAATGGGGCAATCGCTCAGGCCCAGCGTGCTCGCGTGGTTGTGAACGCGATCTATGCTCGCGGCGATGGGCATCTCGGCCATACGCGCTGGAGAATTACGCTGGGACAGAGCTTCCTCTCGGAACTGGCGAATTCAACGGGCGGTGAAGCCTACTATCTGGCGACCGACAGCCCGCCTTCCTTCACGCCATATCTGAACCAGATTTCAGCACGCATGCAGCACGCATATCTGCTTACCTTCAAAGCTCAGCCGGGCCCGAAGTCCGGCATGCAGCCGGTAAAGATTGCAACCGAAGTTCCCAATGTGGATCTTGTCGCCCAAAGTCACGTTTACGTGCCCGTGAGCTAAGCAGAATTTCGGAACGAAAGAAGGCGTTCATGGCAACCATCGTCGAAGTTCGGCCCACCACTCCATTCCCAGCGCCTTCGCTGCCCAAAGCCGAACCGTGCATTCTGGTCATCTTTGGCGCGACCGGCGACCTTACACGCAGGAAGTTGATTCCCGCCCTCTACGACCTCGCTTGCGTAGGTTGTATGTCGCCTCATTTCGACATATTAGGTATTGGACGGAAGCCGGTCAGTGACGAGCAGTTCCGCCAGGATCTTGAAGAAGCTGCGTCGCATTCCAAGGACGCCCGTAATTTCAGCAAAGATGGATGGAAGGACTTCGCACGCCGCATCTCTTACTTCCGCGCCGACTCCGACGATCCCAATTCGTATGCGAAAGTCGCCCAGCATCTTGCAGAGATGCAGTCTCGCGGCGGAAGCCCGAACCTGCTGTTTTATCTCGCGACTCCATCGTCTCTATTCGCTGAGATCATTGAAGGCCTCGGCCAGGCGAAGCTGAACCACAACGAGCATGGATGGACGCGCATCATCGTTGAGAAGCCATTCGGGAGCGATCTGAAATCTGCTGAGGAATTAAATCGCATTGTTACCTCGGTGTTTCCCGAGGAGAGCGTCTACCGCATCGATCACTATCTCGGGAAAGAGACCGTTCAGAACATTCTGGTGTTTCGTTTCGGGAATCTGCTCTTCGAGCCGATCTGGAACCGCAATTACATCGATTACGTCGAGATCATCGGCGCCGAGACGCTGGGGGTCGAGCAGCGAGCCTCCTTCTACGAAGAGACGGGCGCACTGCGCGACATGGTGGCAAATCACATGCTCCAGCTGCTGAGTCTCACGGCCATGGAGCCGCCACTAGCGTTCGACGCGACTTCCGTGCGCAGCAAGAAAGTTGAAGTGTTGAACGCGATTCGTCCGATGAAAATCGAAGAAGTGGCCGAGCGGACTGCGCGCGGACAGTACGGTCCTGGGCAGATCGACGGAACGCCAGTGCCCGGATATCGCCAGGAGCCCGGGATCGCCGCCAATAGCCGCACGGAAACGTACGCAGCCGTGCAGTTCTCGATCAATAACTGGCGATGGGCCGGTGTCCCGTTCTTTGTTCGCACGGGGAAGCGGCTGACACGCAATCTCACAGAAATCGCCGTGCATTTCAAGCGGACTCCGCAGGCGCTATTCGCACACGAGTCGGACCAGGAAGTTCATCGCAACATCGTGGCATTCCGAATTCAGCCGAACGAGGGAATTACCGTGGACTTTGCAGCGAAGCGTCCGGGAACTGAGATGCATACCGCGAACGTGCAGCTCAATTTCCGCTACCGCGAGGCGTTTGGAACCAAGACTCCCGTCGCCTACGAGACGTTATTGCTCGACGCGATGCGCGGCGATGCGACGCTGTTTACTCGTCGTGACGAAGTAGAAGCCGAATGGAAGCTGATTACTCCGATTGAGGAAGCCTGGGCGCAGCTTCCCGCTCCGAAGTTTCCGAATTATACGGCTGGCAGTGCAGGTCCCGACAAGGCCGACGAGCTGCCGGGAAAACACGGCTGGTACTGGCGAACGCTGGATCCGCTCGCCTGATCGGCTCCCAGCTTTGGTTTGCCTCAGCGAAATCTAGTCCGCAACGAGAGCTGCTGGCTGCATCACCTCCTAATCCTGACGCAACACGGCAAATACTCTGCTCATCAGAAGATACAGAAAGCTCGCCCGCGAGCGCGTTTCTTTGGGGGGACACTAGGGAGATATCCAAATGAAGAGTCTATTCTTAAGTTTTCTGCTGGTTGCTTTTAGCTGTGTGGCTTTCGGCCAAAGCGACAAAAATGCTGGTTCCACGACTGCCGGCACCAAATTGGAAGAGAACCATCCGGCGGTAGCCGACCGTCTCGATGAAGCAACGTCCATGTTGAAGGACATTATGGCGGCGCCGGACAAAGGTGTACCGTCGGAGATGCTGGAGCACGCGAAATGCATCATTGTGATTCCGAATGAGAAGAAGGCAGCATTCGGAATTGGCGGCAACTATGGCCGTGGCTTCGCGACGTGCCGAACTGCCAATAACGCTGCTGCCTGGAGCTCGCCAGCGCCAGTATTCCTTGGTGGCGGAAGCTGGGGAGCACAGATCGGCGGGCAGTCAACCGACATACTTATGCTGGTCATGAACGATAAGGGCGCACAGCAGCTCCTTTCCAGCAAGTTCAAAGTGGGAGTGGACGCCAGCGCCGCTGCCGGTCCAATCGGCCGCAAAGCAGGCGCAGATACAAACTGGAAGCTCAACTCCGAGATTCTGACCTACTCGCGCTCGAAGGGCTTATTTGCCGGCATCGACATCAACGGCGCCGAAGTAAAGCAGGACGACCGTACGACTCGCGATCTCTACGGCAAGCTCGTGCCCTTCACTCAGATCCTGAGTGGACAGGTGCGTACGCCCTCTCCGGCTCGCGAATTCCTGGCCGAGGTTCACCGCGATTTCGCCGAGGCTCGCGCCAGCAAGTAACTCGTTCCATTCTGAATATGAGAAGCCTCGCGTTCGCGGGGCTTCTTTCTACTCCTCTGAAGCGTTTTCCTCACGTCGAAAAATTACTGCATAGCTTGAACAAAGCGAAGCTCACGGAGAGCTCTACGTGACCTCGGATTGAAACCTTTGCGACCTTGGTGTTCGCTCTTGCTTTTTGAGAGAAAGAGAGAGAGAACTGAGCGCGTTACCGCTGACTAGCCGCAGTCGTTGCCGTTGAGATCGGGACCTGCTCAACGATCTCGATCCCAAATCCTTCGAGCGCCGGTACTCTGCGAGGATGATTGGTCAGAAGCCTGATTCGCCGCAGATTGAGGTCAGAAAGAATCTGCGCCCCCAGACCAATCTGTCGCTGCGTTCGCCGCTGATGCTCGGGACTCTTAATCTCGCGGCTTTCGTGCGCGAATGAGAGAGCCGCGCCTTCCGCCACTTGGCGGACATTAAATCCTTTAGCGGTCTGATGCAGGTAGATGATTGCGCCGCGTCCTGCCTCGGCGATCATCTTCATCGAGCGATCAAGGATGGAATGGCAGTCGCACAGCGTAGTGCCAAACACATCGCCAACCAGACAATGTGAATGAACGCGCACCAGCACCGGCTGATCTCCTTCACCGGCATCGCCGTACAGCAAAGCTACGTGCGACTCACCGCCATCGACTTCAGATTCGTAAGCAACGAGACGGAACTCTCCATAGCGCGTCGGCAGCACGCCTTCGCCGATGCGATGGATGTAGCGCTCGTGCTGCATGCGGTAGCGGATAAGCTCAGCTACCGTAAGCATCTTCAGGTTGTGCTGCTGGCAAAACTCCATCAGATCAGGCACGCGCGCCATCGTGCCGTCTTCCTTCATGATTTCGCAGATCACGCCTGCGGGAATCAGTCCAGCCATGCGCGCGAGATCGACGGCGGCTTCAGTTTGCCCCGCGCGTACAAGCACGCCGCCTTTTCGCGCGCGCAGAGGAAACGTGTGTCCCGGCTTCACTAGATCGGATGGGCGGCTCGCTGGATCGATAGCAACTTTGATGGTCCTCGCACGATCGTATGCCGAGATTCCAGTCGTGACTCCGTCGCGAGCATCGACGCTTTCGGTGAACGCCGTCCCGTATTGGGAAGTATTATGCGGTGTCATCATACCGAGACGCAGATAGTCCAGACGTTCTTCGGTCAGGGCGAGACAAATGAGCCCTCGCCCGTACTTGGCCATGAAGTTGATGACTTCGGGAGTTGCGAACTCAGCAGCGATAGTCAGATCGCCTTCGTTCTCGCGGTCCTCGTCGTCGACGACGACGATCATGCGCCCGGCGCGAATCTCGGCCAGAGCGGTTTGGACGTCTGTGAAATGCGAACTCATGCAATCCCGATGCAGTTTGCGGCTGCTTAGATTCTAGCAGTGTTCCCAAATCAGGCAGCGGGAGGAAGCTCGCCCGCAATGGTACGACCAGGCGAACGCTTCCAGAACTCCAGGCCACGGCGGAAAAGAGCCATTGCCGCTCGGGCGAACATGCGGATGAGCACGACTGCCGCTATGACCAGAACGATGGCAATCGCCGCCGACCAATAGGGATGTCGCGTGGCAAACCAGGTGAGGCCGATCGATGCGGCGTCCTCGCCGGCGCTCAGAGCCATGTTCGTGAACGGCTCAGGCGATGGCGTGACGGCCGCGCGCGCTGCGAACTTGCCGGTATGTGCCACCCCAGAGATCACCGCTGCCAACGCGGTGCTTGCGATCTGCAGCGACGGTGAGAGCTGAGATGTTGCCGCGTAGGCTACCAGCGCCGCTAAAGGTATGCGTATGAAGGTATGTAGCGCATTCCAGACCAGATCAAAAGCCGGAACTTTGTCGGCGAAAAAGTGCAGGACGAACATCGCAACCGCCGCGGCGATGATCCACGGGTTCTCGATCGTGTGGAGCGCCGGTGGAAGGTCGACGACGTGAAAACGGCCTAGAAATCCGAGCGTTGCCAACATGGCATAGACGTTCAGTCAGGCGGCAAAGCTCGCGCCGATGACCAACGAGACAATCTGTGCCTGGCTCAACTCCATTTTCGTAGTTATATAAGAGTAAACCGAGGAAGCAGGGGTTGCGAAAGATTACAGTCGCAGAATTAGCAGGTCGTAGTCGACGTATTGATCTCCCATTTTGAGAGCGTGCTGTTCTCGCCCGTAGCAGCTGAATCCAAACGACTCATACAGCCTTTTCGCTGCCAACTGCTCCGTGCCAACTGCGAGCTCGATCTGCTCCAGTCCCTGCTGTGCGCGCGCAAGGCGCAAGACTTCGGCCAGGAGTTCCCGCGCAATTCCGCGTCCGCGGTACTCCGGAGTGACATATACCGAGTGAAGGCTGGCGCGATGGCGGTTCTTCTCCCGCTGTGCTCGTTCGAAGCGAAGGATGCCAACAAGGCGACCCTCGCAGAATGCGCCTAAGCCGAAACTCTCAGCCGTTGCGGGAATTCGCACGGCAACGTCTTCGATACTCCGCGCCTGATGCTCGGCTGCTGATTCGGAGAAGGCGTGAGGCTCGCGTTGTAAGGCCTCGAGGCGGATGTGCCATAGCTCTGCGGCATCGCGATCAGTGAGAATGCGCACTTCGTATTGCGGCACCTTCCTCACTCTCTCGTCGCTGGTATTCAATGAGCTGGTATCCACAATCACTGTCATCCCTTCGACCGCAGCCAAATCAATCAGAATCTTAAATGCATGGGTGTTGCGGTCGAGGGGATCTGTTTTGGTTGAGGAATCGGGAACAACAGGTCCCCCGCTCCGCGAATCAGATTGTTGCAGCTTCGACAGAAGGGCGGCGGAGCGAGGGATGACAGTGTTTGAGGGGACGAAGCTTCAACGTACTGAGGCGAAAAGCTCGAGTGAGACGGTTCAAACGAAATCAAGATCACGTGGTTTCAAAGCTGCCGTTCTGAAACGGGATGCTTCCCTGAGCGGCTGTTCCTAAAACGGGATATCTTCGTCCTGAATTCCGGTCGCATGGGCCGGTTCTTCATGATGCCCGTGGCTCTGGTCGAAGTTGCCGCCGCCCGCGGATGCGCCGCGAGAGTATCCGCGCGATCCACCTTCGGCGTCGCCTTCGCCTCGTCCGCTGAGGAGGACGAGATCGTTGGCGACAATCTCCGTCTTATATTTTTTCTGTCCAGTTTCTTTGTCATCCCAGGAACTGGTTTGCAGACGGCCTTCGATGTAAACCTTGGAACCTTTCTTCACGTACTCGCCCACGATCTCGGCCAGGCGCTGCCAGGCAACGATGTTGTGCCACTCGGTGCGCTCCTGCCACTGGCCAGCTTTGTCTTTATAGCCTTCGTTTGTAGCGAGCGAGAACTTGGCGACAGCCGTGCCGCTGGGGGTGTACTTGACTTCAGGATCTTTGCCGAGGTTTCCGACGAGAATGACTTTATTTACGCTCTTTGCCATGGGCCGCTCCGGAAGGAATTAAAGTGCGCTCAATATAGCAGGAAACAGGTTATCGGGTCATCGGGTGATCGGGCCATCGGGTGATCTGAGAATCAAGCGCGGGTTACACACTTCCTGCTCGCATAACCAATATTTGAAGGCTTTAGCCGAACGAATTCTAGACCCAGCGTTCATCTACGCCCAAAGATTCCGCCTAGATCCGGATCAGGTTTGGATTCAGATGACCCGATCACCCGATGGCCCGATCACCCGATTCCCCTCAGTCTGCGACCGTGATCTGCATGTTGTCTACAAACACGTGGTACGGCGTGCTGGCCGCGTTCAGATCGACTTGGAAGCCATTGGTGAACTCGAGGCGCGTTCCGGTCTGCGTGGCTTGGTGGGAGATGTTCGCGTTGTACGTCTGCCCATCGACTACGAGCGTGTCGTGGATCGCCTGCGTTCCGGCGATGTGGTAGGTAGAGACAATATGGTGCCATGTGTCTGGCGCGAAGCGTTGCAAAGGAATGCCTGTGGGCTCCCACTGCTTGGTGGTGTAGTTGAACACACGCCAGCCGTTCGAGTCGTAGTCGGCCTGCCAAGCGAAGTTGTAGGTGAGGCCGTTCACCGTCTGCTGACATTCGAACTCGATCGCCTGTGGAGCATTCGCGTACTGTCCAGGGATGTACATATCGAACTCGTAGCGCAGATTCGTAAGCGGATTCGGCAGCGTCGGCTGTTCGACGAAGTAGTAGCCGCCGGTGTATGCAGGACCGCCGTTCACGAAGAAGTCGGCTGCGTGCCCGCTGAGGCTCGGGTTCGTGATCCCCTGGGTCATGTGGTAGTCAGGACCCTGCCCAGTGCCACCGACGTTTCCGCATCCGCCGCACTGCTGCCAGCCTTGCTGATTCTGGATTCCGCCGATCACCGTAGCGCCTGCTGGCGTAGGATCGCTGCTCGGAGCAGGAGCTGGCGCGCTGCTCGTGTTCGAGGTACTCGTAGATGAAGAAGCGCTTCCTGTGCTGGCGCTTGTGCTCGTGCTCGAACTGGTATTGCTGCCCGCCACTGCGGTGCTGTTCGAGAACGGTTTGGCTCCGCCAGAGCCGCAGCCAACGATAGAAGCGATGGCCAAACCAGCCACGCTGAATTTTAAGAAAACCTTAGAAGTAAAACCCACCTGAACCCCTTCAGATAGAAAATTGCAACTGACTGAATTGACAGTAGGTTTGCTTCTACTCTGGCTATATCGGGGTACAGGTCTAGGTGTCGGAGGAAAATTCCCTAGGTACTTCTAAGTGATTCGCTTAGCTCTTTGGAACAAGGGGAGTACCGGAAGTGGCGTCAGGTGAACAATTTGTAGAGCATCAGGTAGATGATCACGCCGGTGATAGAGACATACATCCAGATCGGGTAAGTCCAGCGGGCGATCTTGCGATGCTTCTCAAACTTGCTGCGCAATCCGAGCGTGAGCGTAATGATGACCAGCGGCACGATGACGGTAGCGAGAATCGTGTGCGAAATCAGAATCGAGAAATAAACCGGGCGCGACCATCCGTGGCCGCGAAAACGGACCGAGCCGACGTGGGCGTGGTAGTAGAGATAGCAGCCGAGAAACAAGCAAGACATGACGAAGGCCGTAATCATCGTCGCGCGGTGCTTCAGAACTTGCCCGCGTTTAATGAAATTGTGCCCGATGGCCAGCAGCACGGCGGTGATGCCGTTCAGAGTAGCGTCGATTGGTGGAAAGATGCGGTAGTCGATCTGCATGAGTAACGGCGAACACGAAGTTCACAAAGGTGAAAACATGAGGTCACAAAGAAAAATCTCCGTGACCTCTTGTGTTGAACTTTGTGACCTTCGTGTTCGCTCTAGGTTCTAAGCCGCAGGCTGCGTAGTCCGTCGATTCACCATCATGAACGCTGCCCCGAAGATTGCCGCCGTGAAGATCGCCAGGATCGCCAACGACGTGCTCACTGAAAACAAATTCATCACAGCCGTAGCCGGGAAGAGCGCGGTGCGCAGCGCGTCCAAACCGTAAGTTAGCGGATTCATGCGCATCACCCAGCGAATCCACCCCGAGGCACCACTGGCAGGGAAGAGCGCACCGGAGAGCAGCCACAGTGGAATCAGGAACAAGTTCACGATCGCGTGAAACGCCTGCGCCGATTCCATGCGCCACGCGAGCGCAAATCCCAAGGCAGTAAGCGCGAAAGCCATCAGGAACACAGACACTACGACGACGAGAAAATCGCCTATCGTGAAGTGAACGCCAACGGCCGGCGCAAAGACTAAGAACACGAGTCCTTGAACCGCTGAAAGCGTTGTGCCGCCAAGAACCTTGCCCAGCACGATCGCCGTTCGCGAGACAGGCGCCACCAGAACCGAAGAAAGAAATCCGCGATCGCGATCTTCAATCACCGACATCATCGTGAAGATCGACGTAAACAGAACGATCATCAGCAGTGCGCCGGGGAAGAAATACTGCAGATAGTGCTGCTCGCCCGGTCCGGATCGGAACGAACTGCCGAAGCCTGAGCCGATCACAAGCCAAAAAAGGAGAGGCGAGAGAAGCACGCCGATCACGCGGCTCTTCTGTCGGTAGAACCGAACAATCTCCCGCCGCCACAGCGAGACGATTGGCAGTAGAGGATTGATGCGCTCGATCGCGCTAATTGCTGGAATGGTTGCCGTTTGCGCCATAGCTCAGCCGTTCGATTCTTGGTGTGACGCGCACATAGTGTTCTCGAGTACTTCTTACACCCAACGATACTGTCATCCCTCGCTGCGCCGCCATGAAGTCCGGATGCAAACCGCCTTGGGTTTGCGCAGCGGGGGACCTGCTGTTGAGAGGCACAACCAACAGCAGATCCCCTCGACCGCAAAACCAACCCATGACCAACGTTCGGCACCTCGCGGCGCTCGAAGGGATGACAGTGTCGAAGAATGGATCGCTCTATTTATTGTCAATCCTTTCGTTTTCTGTCCAGAACCTGTGACCGGTACGATTCACAAACACGTCCTCCAGCGTCGGCCTGCTTATGTTCACAGATTGAATCTCGCTGGCAAATACTTCCATTACTTCTGCGGCGAAACGATGCCCTTGAGCGCGCTCCAGACGAACCGTGTTCTCCTCGACCGAGCAGATAATTCCGAAGCGGCGATGAATGCGTTCAGCCAGTGCTTCGGGATCGTCGGCTTCGAACTGAATCACATCGCCACCGATCTCCGACTTCAATTCCGCAGGTGTGCCCAGCGCGACGACTTTGCCGTGGCTGAGAATCGCGAGGCGATCGCAGCGCTCGGCTTCTTCCATGAGGTGCGTTGTCACGAGGACCGTCACACCTTCCTGCGCTCGCAACGAATCGAGATACAGCCACAGATCACGACGGGCTCCAGGATCGAGTCCGGTTGTGGGCTCGTCGAGCAGCAGGATGGCAGGACTATGCATGAGTCCTTTGGCCAACTCAACGCGGCGCTGCATGCCACCAGAGAATGTCTCGACCAAATCGTCAGCGCGATCGGCAAGAGCGACGCGCTCCAGCATCTCGGCAATGCGCTGCTTGAGGCGTGCCCCACTGAGTCCGTAAAGATGTCCCTGATGCATCAGGTTCTCGCGCGCCGTTAGCTTCACATCAACGCTCTGAGCTTGGGCGACGACGCCGATTCGTCTGCGAACCTGGTTCGGTTGCTTCGCCGGATCAAAGCCAGCGATCAGTGCGCTGCCGGCGCTCGGAACCATCAGCGTGCTGAGAATCCGGAACAGCGTCGTCTTTCCGCTGCCGTTCGGACCAAGCAGTCCGAAAATTTCGGCCGGACGAACATCAAACGAGATGCCATCAAGCGCTACACGATCGCCGTAGCGGTGCCCGAGCTCGTTGACCTCGATCGCGGCGTTACGGGTAGCCGGCGATTCCTCTTCGTGGCTGAGCACAGCGGAGTGGGTACGACTGCTCATTGAACGGGAGTAAACCTCGCGCTGACCATCATCAGCACAAACAATGCAGGAAGATAAAGCACGCTGGCGCGAAGCAGTGAGCGCGCGAGTTTGCGAGAGTCGGCTGCGGCGAGCCCGGAGAGGACCCGTGAAAAGCGGATTGAATAATAAAGAAACCCAAGTGACAAAATCAGCGCGCCGAGAATGTACGTTTTTCCCACCATGTGCAGATAGCCAGGGAAGAGGCTGACGGGCACCAGCATCATGGAATAGGCAAGCACTTCGCGAACGGTCGAGCGTCCGTCTTCTTCAACCACAGGCAACATGCGAATACCGGCGCGCCGATAATCCTCGCGATACATCCACGAGATTGCGTGGAAGTGCGGGAACTGCCAGAGAAACAAAATCGCAAACAGAACCAGCGCTTCCCATTCGACACGCCCGCGAGCAGCAGTCCAACCCAGCAGCGGCGGCATCGCTCCAGGCAGCGCGCCGAATGTCGTACAGAGCGGGGAGTGCTTCTTGAGCGGTGTGTAAATGCCTGCGTATGCAGAAGCGGTGAGGATGCTGAGAATTCCGGTTAGAAGATTGGTTGTGACGGCGAGATATGCCGCTCCACCGAGAATGCACACCACTCCGATAGCTACCGCCTCGGCAACTCCCATCCGCTTTCCTGGAATGGGACGCCACTGCGTGCGCCGCATCTGTGCGTCGGCTTCGCGCTCGATTACCTGGTTCAGCGCAGCAGCTCCTCCGGATACGAGCCCAATGCCCAGCAGTGCACAGATCATCTGCCACGAGAACGCGGGAATGAGTTGACGCCGCGCCCCGAGGTAGTACCCGGCCCAGGCTGTCATCACGACCAACGCGGTGACGCGCATCTTGAGCAGAATCGCGTAATCGCCGAGCCGAGAGAAGCTGCGGACGCGAACAGGTTCAGGCCGTTGATCGAGTTGTTCCGGACTGGGAACAGTCTGCAGGGCTGCACTCATGCGCTGATCGCCTTTCTTGCCGGGGCATGTTCTGCGATTGCGGCAGGTTCTCTCACCAGAAGTCTGCGGACCTGCTCTTCCAGCACGAACGATGTCGCAAGCAGCAAGGCGCCGATGGCTACGTGAACCACCGTTGTGCTCACCATGCTGGGCAGAGGCTGAGCGGCATTCTTGCCCCAAACCACGCGCGTGAGATACGCAGCGAACCCGAATCCGAGCTGCACGAGAAGAAGTCCGATGATCGCCGCTGCGGAACGGCGCAGCGGAGCAATCTTCCCATATCGGGAGAGAACCCGCACCGCCGTCCACGCCAGAATTCCGGAAACCAACACCGCGTTCACCAGATGCGGAAGAATGCTCATCCCCGAGTGCCGGAACGCCGCGCCGAAGAAGAGCTGCAGATAAACAGCAACGATCGAGAGCACGGTAAGAGTCCGCGTGCTGGGGGTTCCTTCATCCGCCAGCTTCTCTGGATTCGATTCAGTCCAATTGTTTCCGGAATAGAGCGCCATCAGCACGGCGATTGAGAAGAATGTCTGGCCGAGAGCGGCGTGGGCGCTGGAGATATACCAGGGAAGAAAATACAGAACCGTCAGGCCGCCGAGAATTCCCTGCGCGACCACGGTCCCGATCGCCGCCAGACTCAAATAGCGGAACCAGCGTCGCTTATCGACTCGAAACGCCGCAATGCAGAACAGGATCGTCAGCAATCCGACGCCCTCGGCGATCATGCGATGCGTGTGCTCGAATTTCACGCCTCCGACCATCGGCGGGATCTTATAAATCGATCCAAAAGACGTCGGCCAATCCGGAACCGACAGCCCGGCGTCCTCGCTGGTGACCAGGGCGCCGGCAATAATCAGCAGGAAAATGCAGGTTGAGAGAATGACCGCAAAACGATGAAGACCGGCATGAAAACGAGTTGGAACGAATGGAACCTGAGACATGAATTTCCCGAAAAGCAGGACTGGTTAGTGTAACAAACGCGCTCGGCTGTCGGAAAAAGAAGAGAGGCGAACACGAAGGTCACAAAGGCTACACATGAGGTCACGGAGTGTTCTTTGTGACCTCTCTCTGTTGCCTCTGCGCCCTTCGTGTTCGCCTTTCCTCACTGCGTGGCGAACGAAAAATCCAAAGTCTTCTCGTCTTTCGGCACCAACGTCACTGTTTGCGTCTTCTCTCCAGCTGCCTCGTGGACTGCAGCAATCGTGTAATCGCCGGGTGGTAGTCCTTTAATCTCGAATTTTCCGTTCGCATCGCTGACCGCGTAGAACGGATTCGCGGCGACGTTTACGTATGCCTTCATCCACGGATGCTGATTGCACTTGAACGGCATCATCACTTCGGGATCGTGAAAGCTCTTCTCGATTGGCGCGCCTTTCGGCATCTGCGACATGTTCCATTGTGGGTTGCTCGGCGCGTTCGGCTGCGCGTGTACGTTGTGCATCGTTGGATCGCTGTTCAGGACTTTCAGCGTCTGGCCAGTCATCAGCGCGATCACGTGCGGCTCGTAGCGACAACCTTTCTGGTCGAGGATCACGGGTGTGGCGGGCACGGCGAAATGTTTGCCTTCAAGTCCCTGCTTCACATAGATGTATACGTTTGCCAGCCCACCATGATTCACAACGTACTGCTGCGAGAAATTCGGCTCGTGATTTTCGATCGTGCAGCCGGGATCCATTCCCATGTCGATCTGCACCGGAGCCGGCGCGCTGCCGGTGAAGTGGATCACACCGTGGATGCTGGCAGCCGTTGCGGGATCGACAGTAGTCAGCTGCGCCGAAGATTGGGCAGGAGTTTTGTTTTCCGGCATGGGCCGGGTGTTTTGACTGCAAGAGATCAGGAAGAATACCGAAAAGGGAACAAACAATGATGTGCTGCGCAGTCGCTGTATATTGAGCATTTACTCCTAGCATACGCGACGCGCTCGGTCGCATTCGCAAACACCCGGGCGAGGGCGCCCGGCTCCACGAGAGCTCCTATCGGCTGAGCGCCGGTTCTTTGCTGGTTTCGAGAGCGGCTATGACGGCATCTGCGAATTCCGTCGTGCCGACTTTGCCGCCTACATCACGCGTAATCTTCTTGCCTTCGGAATAGACCTGCTCCAGCGCGGAGTGCATGCGGTCTGCGGCTTCGGTTTCTCCGATGTGGCGCAGCATCAACACGGCTGATTGCATAACTGCCGTGGGATTGGCGAGATCTTTTCCAGCGATGTCCGGAGCTGACCCGTGGACCGCCTCGAAGATCGCGCACTCATGTCCCAAGTTGGCACCGGGGACAAGACCCAGTCCGCCGACGAATCCTGCGCACAGATCGGAGATGATGTCACCGTAGAGGTTCTCCATCACCATCACGTCGTACTGATAAGGATTGGTAACGAGCTGCATGCAGGTGTTGTCGACGATGTGTTCTAAATAGGGAATGTCAGGATAGATCTCCGCAGTATCGCGACAACAACGCAAGAACAGGCCATCGGTCAGCTTCATTATGTTGGCCTTATGGATGGCATGAACCTTCTTGCGGCGCTCGCGGCGAGCATAGTCAAACGCGAAGCGCGCGATTCGCGTGGAAGCTTTCTCTGTGATGATCTTCAAGCTCTCGACCACTCCAGGCACGACTTCATGCTCGATACCCGAGTACTCGCCCTCGGTGTTCTCGCGCACAATAACAAGGTCCACTCCGGGATAATTCGTCTTGATATTGGGCAGATTCTTGATGGGCCGAAAGTTCGCG
Source organism: Terriglobales bacterium (assembly GCA_035764005.1). Taxonomy (NCBI): domain Bacteria; kingdom Pseudomonadati; phylum Acidobacteriota; class Terriglobia; order Terriglobales; species Terriglobales bacterium. Next base: position 10,554 of record DASTZZ010000083.1, on the reverse strand, counting down.
AACAACTCGAACTTTTTTCGCAGAGTGACGTTGATGCTGGCAAATCCGCCTGCGATGGGAGTCGTTACCGGACCTTTCAGTCCGAGGCGCGTGCGCTCGACTGATTCGTAGAGCTCTTTCGGAATGTACTGCTTGGTCTTGGCATAGGCATCGGCGCCCGCTAGTTGAGTCTCCCACTCGAACTTCACGCCCGTTGCCTCGAGCACGCGGACCGTGGCATTCACGACCTCAGGGCCGATGCCGTCGCCGGGGATCAGTGTGACTTTGTGGACCATTCTGGAATCAGGCTATCTCTAGTGGTGTTTGATCGTCGACTTCGCTTTCGCTGCGGCCGAATCTTTAGTCATCAACTGTTCAAGCTCGGCGCCGAACTCGCGGACGTCCTTAAAGTCGCGATAGACGGAAGCAAAGCGGATGTAGGCGACTTTGTCCTGCTGCTTGAGCTTCTCCATGATCATCTCGCCGACTTCTGAAGTGCTGCGCTCGCGATCGGGGGAGTCGATGACGAATCCCTCGACATCGTTCACGATCTGCTCCAGCTTTCCCATAGATATCGGCCTCTTCTCGCATGCCTTTAGTAGGCCGGAGAGGAGCTTCTGACGGTCGAACTTCTCGCGGCGACCGTCTTTTTTCACGACCATGTAGGGAATCTCGTCGATGCGCTCGTAGGTGGTGAACCGCTTCTCGCATTGCGCACACTCCCGCCTTCGACGAATGAGCTCTCCCTCTTTCGTCTCCCTTGAATCCACTACTTTGTCATTGGTAAATCCGCAGAAGGGACACTTCATGGCGACGGCGACTCGATTGTAACAGGCGAAATTTCATGGCAAAGCCGCACAGACAGCGGGAGAAACGCAAAGGTAACCCGCTCACCAGTGCGGATCCTGAAGGTGCGATCGCGCTGCAAAGCGCGATCCAGAAACGAGCCCACCTCGCTAGAGCCTGCAGATCAGCAATTCCCGTTCGTACACCATCTCCGGTGGAAGGTGATCATGGAGCTTGATGAAGAGCTCCTCGTGCCCGATCACTTCCTGCTTCCACGCACTACGGTCGACCGTCTGCAGCTCTTCGAAGCGCTCTTTGGGAAAATCGAGAGCCTTCCACTCGATGTCTTCGTACTTCGGCAGCCAGCCGATCGGACTCTCTTTGCCAAGCGCACGGCCGTGAACACGATCAATGATCCACTTCAGCACGCGCATGTTCTCGCGGTAGCCGGGCCATAAGAAGTTCCCATTCTGGTCTTTGCGGAACCAGTTCACGTGAAAAATGCGCGGGGTGACGTTCAGAAGCCGCTGCATCTTGAGCCAGTGGCGGAAGTAATCGCCCATGTGATAGCCGCAGAAGGGAAGCATTGCCATGGGATCGCGCCGCACTTTGCCGACAGTGCCAGCGGCTGCGGCGGTCATCTCTGAGCCCATGGTTGCGCCAATATACACGCCGGCGCTCCAGTTGAACGCCTGATAGACCAGTGGGATCACACTCGCGCGACGGCCGCCGAAGATGAAGGCGCTGATGGGCACGCCGTTGGGATCTTCCCATGCGGGATCGATCGTCGGACACTGCGAAGCAGGCGCAGTAAAGCGGGCATTCGGATGCGCAGCCTTCGCGCCAGTCTGCTTTGCGATCTCCGGAGTCCAGCGATTGCCCTGCCAATCCAGACACTCCGCCGGAGGCTCTTTCGTCATGCCCTCCCACCAGACGCCGCCGTCCGGCGTAAGCGCAACGTTGGTGAAGATCGAGTTCCGCGACAGCGTAGCCATAGCATTCGGATTCGTCTCCCAAGACGTCCCGGGCGCCACGCCGAAAAATCCCGCTTCGGGATTGATGGCGCGCAATTGTCCGTTTTCATCGGGACGAATCCAGGCGATGTCGTCACCTACCGTCAAAACCTTCCAGCCCTCGAAGCCTTTGGGCGGCACCAGCATGGCGAAATTCGTCTTTCCGCACGCGCTGGGGAACGCCGCCGCAACGTACGTTTTCTCGCCCTGCGGAGACTCCACGCCCAGGATGAGCATGTGCTCGGCCATCCAGCCTTCGTCCCGCGCCATGGTTGAAGCGATGCGCAACGCGAAGCACTTTTTGCCCAATAACGCGTTTCCACCGTAACCCGAGCCAAACGACCAAATCTCGCGGCTTTCGGGGAAGTGCACAATGTACTTCTCTTTATTGCACGGCCAGGGAACATCCTTCTGTCCCGGCGCCAGCGGCACGCCGACGCTGTGCATGCAGGGCACCACGCGTTTTACGTCTTTATCGATTTCGCGGAAGACCTTCAGCCCGATGCGCGTCATGATGCGCATGCTTACCACGACATACGCTGAGTCCGTAAGCTGGACGCCGATCTGCGATGCCGGCGAGTCGATCGGTCCCATGCAGAACGGCAGCACGTACATCGTGCGTCCACGCATGCAGCCGTCGAAGAGGCCTTTCAACTTGCGGCGCATCGAGAACGGCTCTTCCCAATTGTTTGTCGGGCCAGCGCCGTCCTTCGAGAACGAGCTAATAAAGGTGCGGTCCTCGACACGCGCAACATCGCTGGCATCCGATCGAGTGTAGTAACAGCCCGGCCACAGCTTTTCGTTCAGCTTTACGAAAGTGCCTTTTTCTACAAGCAGCGCGCACAAATCGTCATATTCCTGCTGCGAGCCATCGACCCAATGAATGTTGGCCGGTTGAGTGAGTTCGGCCATCTTCTCCACCCAGCGGATCAAGTGTTTGTTGGTGGTCAACGGCTGCGTGTTCAGCGTCTGCGCTATGCCCATCGTTATGACTCCAAAACTATTGATTATACAAGCTTGGAGAGAGTGGCTATGAAGACGAGTCCCTCATTCGTTTGGACACTGCAGAGGTGTAACGCGTTGCTTTGGCAATGGGGCGCATCATCGACTCTTGGCGCTGGCTGGAAGCGTTTCAGCGAAGTCGGCATGATCTACCGAACACAAACGCCTTCCATGCGATATCGTTATTCGATTCGCATGGACGCCTCACCACTAGCCGGCTGGGAGAACTTCTACGTGATCGTCGGATCGTCTGCCGGCGCGCTCATCGGACTGCAATTTGTCGTCATCACGCTCATCGCCGATCTGCCCATAGGACGCGGCGCCGAGCAAGCGGGCGAAGCCTTTGCCACGCCGACAATCGTTCATTTTGGAACTGTGCTGCTCCTTTCGGCGATCCTCAACGCGCCATGGCACGGCATCCACGCTGCGGCCGTCTGTTGGGGAATCACCGGTGTCGCGGGCCTCGTCTATGCGGCCATCATTCTTCGCCGAGTCCGCCGACAAACCGCCTACCAGCCCCAATTTGAAGACTGGCTCTTCCATCTCCTGCTCCCAATCGCGGCGTATGCCATGCTGACGGGTTCAGCCGGTGCGGCCACAACTAACCCACGCTCCGCGCTTTTTGTGGTCGCAGCAGCGTCGTTGCTGCTGCTATTCGTCGGCATCCACAACGCCTGGGACGCCGTCACTTATCACGTCTTCGTGCAAAAACGAAGACAGCAGGAAAAAGAGCGCGAGCGCCAGATAGCGGTCAGCCCGCTAGTGGACAACAAGAAGTAAAGGCAAAAACAAATCCGGCGACCATTGTCGGTGACCGCTGGCGCGATAACGTCTACTTCTTTCTCACGCGTCGCGGTGATGGACGGCGTTTTTTCTTCGTTTCTGTGTTCTTCTCGGTCCGCAGCTTCCAGGCAGTTCGTAACGCGCCAAACAATACATCTTCGCTCGCCGCAGCCAGGCGGATGTGTGTATGTCCCATCCTCCCCCATCCGCCCGGAATGGGAAGGAAGATTTCAGGTGCATCTTCGACGAATACAGTCTGCTGTTCCAATGTGAGCATCAGATTTCCGTAGCCCTCGGCTTGCGAGGCAAGGGACGCAAACTTTCGGCCGCCGACGCGGAACGCAGGTGCTCCAGCATGAGGGTACTCTTCAACGCCTTCAAGGCTCAGAGCAATGCGGCGAAAATCTTCTGGGGTCATTTCGCAGCAGCGTAGCAGATACAAACTTGCAAAGCTGCACCTCATTTTTTCCTGTCAGAGTCGCCGCTGAGGTCCTAAGCTTTCAGTCGCGATGGCAAACTCACCGGATCGCGCACAACCCGTCCAGCCGCCTACTGGGCGACGAGGACTCTCATATTGGCAAGCGCGAGCCGCGCGCCACTTAGCGATCGCTCTGGCTGCTGCCGCTGGGACAGCACTCTTCTGGCATTTCTTTGCCGTGCGACGAGACGTGATCTCTCACCTCAGCATTGCTACGGCATATCCGGCACTGTTCCTCACCGGAGCAGCGATTCTGATCGGACCATGGAATGTGATCCGCGGACGCGCCAATCCAGTCAGCTTCGATCTGCGACGCGACATAGGCATCTGGGCCGGGATCACGGCGCTGGTGCATACCGGCATAGGAATCAACGTGCATCTGCGCGGGCGTCCCTGGCTCTATTTCATCGACGAGCATCACCGCCTTCGGCACGACCTCTTCGGCTTCGGCAACGACACCGGCCTGATTGCCGCTCTCCTCTTTCTATTATTGCTAGCCCTGTCCAACGATCTCTCGCTCCGCCGCCTCGGCACACGAAACTGGAAATCCTTGCAACGGTGGACCTACGCCGCCGTAGCGCTCACGGTCGCACACGCCGTCGCTTATCAGCGGATCGAGAAGCGCGAGCAGCTGTACAGAAACGTCCTCTGGATTACGACAGCAATACTCGCAGCAGTTCAGTTAGCAGGATGGTGGCAAACTCAACACAAACAGACACTCAGGAGCAACTAGCCGGGAGCCCTCCTCCCAACTTGTGACACGAGCACGCTTAAAGTGCACAACGGGAGCGTTCATGTTTGCCGTTGCTGTTCTTTTGCCGAATGCTCAGTGCCGGATAACGGTGTGATCGCTTTCTCAGATGCCAAATACCCATTCGCTCCCGCGAACGGTATCGGCTCTATCCGCTGACGCGATCACCCGGCCATGTTCATCAAAAGTCAGGGAGTTTTCGGAGCAGGTGTGCCGATGGCCCGCGCGAATTTCCAACTCCCGTCAGGTTGTCTGGACAAGATGCGAAGCATGAAAGCTTTTTGGATCACTTGTCGGCCATCGGGCAGTTGAAGGGTCACCGAGATCGATCCCCATTCCCAAGCCTCGTTACCGTTGATGTGACGTTCCGTCCAATCCTCGTCATACGAGAGTGTTCGGACTGCGGCAGAGCGCTGCTTTTGCGTCTCAAGGATGCTGCGGATTGCGGAAATCCCGACGATCGGCGGAGAAGCCGGTATTAACAGCACACCATCATCTGTCCAGAGCGACACTAGGGTGTCAATATCGTTGATCATCGCCGCTTTAGCGTCGCGACGTTCTAATTGGATAATCGCGGCAAGAGCAGACGCGTCCTCATTTGCAAGGGCTTTGCCGCTGATCCCGAGGAGAAACGACGCGACAATGATTTTCAGGAAATTCATGTTTCTCATGGGCAGTTCCTAACGGAGATTGAGTTGCAAGGCGCGGTCCTGAAATCGTCGTCGGATTACCGGACAAAGGAGTATTGCGATGATGAATGCATCGAAAACGATTCTCATTGTCGGGAGCGTCGGACTAACTGGAGCCGTCGAGAGTCGATGAAACGCGAGCAACGCATGGGCGATGGAAAACACCAGCGTCCCCCAACGTGCAGCGTCGTCGAGAATGAGCAATCCGAATCCAAGTACGCCAGGAACAATTGCGACAAAGAACGCGATCAAAAGGACGGGAAGGGCATCGGTCCAAGATTCTCTCACCCGACCTAATTGAAAAGTCAGCAATCCGACAAGAACCAGCGAGAATAGAACCTGGTATGAAGCAATGATCAGAACCATTGCGGGAAGCCGTTTGCCATCCAGGTCGGTGGTGACTGCGTCAATTCGGTTGAGGGCATAGGTCCTGAGTGCAACCACAACACCGCCTGTCATCCAGCGCAGCCGTTCTCCACTTTTGTGAATTTCGGCAGCTTCGGCGATTAGCGCTTTGCACCAGACAGAGTGTTCCTCCGGCAGCCTTTGCATAAGACCGGTTAGTATCCGCAGAAGAATCGATTCGAGCATGAGATCCTCTCAGGCGGGACAGCGTCTGCCGGTTGGATAAGCAGTCTTTCGTTCCGCAACGGCTATGCGGGCGAGTTTGCGTCCAGTAGTGGTGAACCGGTACACGTGTCGAGGTCTGCCGCTGTCGTCCGGCTGCTCCCATCGCGATTCGAGCCAGCCGCGTTGGGCGAGTCGCATGAGCACGGGATAAAGCGTTCCCGATTTGAGTCCGGTTCGCAATGCGATGTCATAGCCGTGAATCCAGGTGTGCGAGTCTTCGAGCAATGCCTGTAGTACTAACAACGTCTGTGCGGATATGCGAACCTCGCCTGTCATTACCCGGAAACTCTACATATGTAGAGTTAGTGATGTCAATACCATAGTTGAGACAGTTGCAGCCGCTGCCTTTTACCAGTGACCTCGAGGCGGTTGTTCATCGCGCACCTAACAGCACAGCTCTGCCCTTGTTTGTCCTCGGAGAACGTGATTCTCACCACGGCAGCGGCTTACCGTCGCGGAAGAAGCCGCCGGTGGGACCATTTTGGGAAAGCGTCGACGCCCAGACGATTCCGGCTGCGCCCTCGGCAATGGAACGAGGAGCGCCAGCGCCGCCCATATCGGTTGCCACCCACCCTGGGCACACCGAGTTTACGAGAATGTGAGCGTGACGAAGCTCGCCTGCGAGCGTACGAGTCAACGCATTGAGAGCGGCCTTGGTGACTTGATATGCAGGCGGACCAGCGCCCATGTGCTCCAGAGATCCGGACTCTGACGACACATTGACGATTCGAGCTGCTGTGCTCTTTCGCAGCAAGGGTAGGAACACCTGGCAGACACGCCAAGGCCCGAGCAGGTTCGTTCTAATCGTCTCCGTCACTGTGCCGTCGATCTCGGCACTCTCAGCAGTTTCCCATGTGTCGTAATTGATTCCGGCGTTGTTTACGAGAACATCGAGGTGATCGTGCCGCTTCGATACCTCAGCAGCGGCTCGTTCGATACTGCGCGGGTCGGAAACATCCAAGGCGACCGGCTCGATGTGACCGGTAACCTCAATCTTTGCCGCTGCCGCCCGAGCCTTGTCCGCATCGCGCGCGGTGAGCAGCACGGTAAATCGTCGCTCTGCGAGTTGCCGGCAAACTTCAAAGCCGATGCCGCGGTTTCCGCCGGTGACTAATGCGATTCGTGGTTTGTCAGCCATTTTCAGATTGTGCTTCGCTTCGATTGCGCCTCACTTCCGATATTGCTGGTCCGTGACGTGTTCCATCCAATCCACGGCCCATGGTCTCCGATTGACGCCACCCAAGACCGGACTGTGGAATTGCACGATACATGTCTACCGCTTTCCGAGCGGATAGTGGGTCGCAATCCCCATCGACGATCAAGGTTGAGGCTGTGATTCTGGACAGAGAAGACGACGTGAAAATCATGTAGTCAAAGCTGTCCTCCATTCCATGCATCCATTCCCACAAGGTTACGAACTGCTCGTCTTCGAGCCGGTGACACCAGGACAAGTCATAGGGTTTAACCGCCTCCGAAGTTGCGTGAGCACGCGAGATGTTCCTTAAACGTGTTCCTCACCGCGACGGCCTTTTCGACCCCAGCAAGTTTTGACCACCTTTTGACATGCCACTGACAAATGTTTGGGGCTCGGGAGGCAATGTTTTTAGCCGGCAGCCTGTCGCCTGCCGGTGAATCTTATCCGGACGCATCGCCAGAGCGTCCGCGACAACCAACTCTGTTTCAAAGGAGGAATCGATGCACTTGCTCCGTACCTGCACCATGCGCTTCGTACTTGCATTATTCGCCGTTACGCTCTCCGCGCCGTCGCTTTTGGCTGACGACGGGGCGCACTACCAACAGACTAACCTCGTCTCCGACCTTGCCGGCTTCGCAGCTCACACCGACGCCGATCTCGTGAACCCATTCGGTCTGACACGCGGTCCTGCGACTCCGTGGTGGGCCAGTGACGAAGGCACAGGCCTCTCCACGCTTTACAGCGCAGACGGCACCAAGCAGGGGCTGATCGTCACCGTTCCACCGCCGCCAAGTTCTCCCGCGGGCACAAAAAGCACTCCGACGGGCGTCATCTTCAACGCCAGCACGAGCGATTTCATGGTCGGTTCTCCTGCGGGTGTGGCGCGCTTTATCTTCTCCACACTCGATGGAACAATCTCGGGCTGGGTGCCGGCTCTCGGAACGACAGCAGTCATCGCCGTAGACAACTCTTCCCATGCAATCTACACGGGCCTAACCTCCGCGACGTTTAACGGAGCGACATTACTGTATGCCGCGAATCATAAGACCGGCTCAATCGACGTTTTCGATTCCCACTTCCAACCGACGACGGTCCCAGGGCAATTCGTTGATAATGCGCTGCCCGCCGGGCTCGTGGCATTCAATATCCAGGCGATCGGCAGCAATCTGATCGTCACCTACGCCAATGGCGCAACGCCGCCCGCGTTCGGGCGCGGATTGGGCGCAGTGGATATCTTCGACACCGGCGGAAATTTGCTGATGCGCCTGAAATCCCGAGAAGCCGCCCTGAACGCGCCATGGGGTATCGCGATGGCTCCGTCAAATTTTGGGGAACTTAGCAATCGACTGCTGATCGGCAACCTCGGCAGCGGGCGAATCGCTGCGTTTGATCCTGCTACGGGTGAGTTTGTCGGTTTTCTGCATGGCAGGCGCGGAGCGCTGTCCATCGACGGGCTTTGGGCAATCTCTTTCGGCGGCGGTACTACCACCAACGGTGCCTCGAACACTCTGTTTTTCAGTGCGGGAATTGACGGTCTCAAACACGGGCTGTTTGGCACCATCACGCCTCAAGTGAAGAACGATGACGATAACGACGCCGAAGACCAGAATGACGGGCAAAACGAAAAACACTGATTCGAAATTAAGACCAGAATAGAGACACGCCAGCCCCCATTGCCCAATCGTCGGCGTTTGGCATGTGATGACAGAACAACCACTGCTGCGGTGCCCCACGAGGATAACCGCAGCAGTGAAGAGAACCGTATCGCACTGGTTGCCAACCGAGCTTGCGCGAGGAAAGCTCTTGCCCTCGGTATCGCTCGGTTTCTTCGCGGGCTGCGCTCGGCCTGTTCGGAAAATGGATGGTGGCGCAAACGATGACCATTACTTCTATTTCTTTGCGACGGCAACGTGGCCATGCGGACGAAGGTGTTTCTACCCATGCTCAAACCGATCGCGCGCGACACTTGCTGATGCCCAACATGATTTAGTGACGCGAGCAGTTTGTTCCAACTCGCTTTTTGTGCGGCTGATTTCGTAACCGCGGCACTGAAAGCAGCGGATTTGGTAAGAGCGGAAGGAATTGAACCTTCAACCTACTGATTCCGAATTCATGACTTAAAAATGAATGGCTCAGTGATTTCCCAAGCATTTTTCTAAGCACAAATAAACAGATTTAGGCACGGTTGTTGCGAATTTTGCTACGAAGTTTTTGAGCTTGGTCGTTCGTTGGGATTCTCAACCTTCGTGATGGCACATCCTCCAGCGCCGACGTCGTATGCGACTGAACCTTATCGCACAGATAAATTTCGTCAACGGGATGCTGGCGCGAATGAGCGTTGGAGGAAGAATTGTTTTGGTAACTAGCCATCTTGCACACTTTTACGGCAGCGGATCAATCTTCGCGCCGTTGACATTCCATGCCGACGCGCCGATTTACATCACAGTAGCCAAGACTAAGATTCCAGCAGCGTCCGTAGCTTGTGAGCGTATCTGCGGCTCGACGTGACCACCGTTCCTTCTGCCAGTATGATGTCGTACACCCCATCGAACATCGGATGAATCTCGCTAATGCGGGCACTGTTCACGATGGCCGATTTCCGCACTCGGATGAAGTGGTGTGGCGCGAGCTTCTCTTCCAGTTGTGCCAGGGTTTCCCGCAACAGGTGACTGTCGTTGGCGGTGTGTATGCAGGCATAGTTTCCCGCAGCTTCGATCCACAAAACCTGGGAAACGGGAACAAAGAAAATCCGTTTCTTATCCTTTACTACAAAGCGTTCCAATGGGCGAAGACGACGGAGGGATTGGAGCAGCGGTTCCAGACCTCGACTTGCTGTCCCGCGCTGTTCGACAACCTGGAGTGCGTGAACCAGGGCCTTGGCAAATCGCTCCTTATCATATGGCTTCAACAGATAGTCAACAGCGTGAACTTCGAATGCGCGAATGGCATGCGCATCGTGAGCCGTGACGAAGACATAAACGGGAGCGGCGCTCGCAGATGGCTCCACATTTTCGATGACTCCAAAACCGTCCAGATCAGGCATCTGCACATCGAGAAAAACGATGTCGGGATGAAGTTCGTTGATCTGTTCCACCGCACTGATTCCGTTCGCCGCCTCGCCTACAACTTCAATGTCGTTGTGTTTGGCCAGATAGCGACGGATACCGCGCCGGGCGATCGGTTCGTCATCGACGATGAGGACTCGCGTCTTCATGCGAACTCCGCAGTGGAATGGTGATGATGGCCTC
>DASTZZ010000082.1 GCA_035764005.1 Terriglobales bacterium | reverse complement strand
GCTGTCCGCGTCGGTACGATCAGCCGACTCGAAAACCTCTACATGATCGATCTCCGCTCCATCTCTGCCGGTAATTCCATTCGCGGTGAGAGTCTGTCGAACAGCCCAGGTAAAGTCGATAAGCTGTTCGAGGTTATTCATAGAAAGCTCGAGGCGATTGTTCTTGACGAGAAAAAACCAGTTCCCACCCCAGGCAACATCGCCGATCACCGTCCCAAATTTTGGGACTTTCACTTTCACGTTGTCCTTGAAGCGGTAGCTGGGAACGTTATTAATCGTCACTTCTCCCGATTCATGTAGAGTAGCGGTAACCACACCGGGAGGTGTCTCGATTTTGTGACGTCCGGGGGTAATGCGACCGAGATACGCAAGAGTGGTTACCAGACCAATCGTGCCATGACCACACATGCCGAGATATCCAACATTATTAAAGAAGATGACGCCTGCTTCACAGGTGGGATCAGAAGGCTCGCAAAGCAAAGCTCCCACTACCGCATCTGAGCCGCGAGGCTCGTTCACTACCGCCGAACGAAACCAATCGAACTCGTCGCGAAATACTTCTAAGCGCTTGCGCAGCGGTCCTTTACCCAGATTTGGAGCCCCGGAGATCACCACCCTCGTGGGCTCCCCGGCGGTATGGGAATCGACAAACTGAATACGGCGTAAATTGTTCTGGCTCACAGAAATCACCCGAGCGAAGCCTGGAGACAAGCTTCAATGAAAAGGAGCATGGCAGGCTTCTGCATTTTCCTGTATATAGTATCCAACGTCAAGAGGTTCTCACGATGAACTCGCCCGCTCCGAGGCACGCGTCAGCGCCAAGCACCCTGCCTGACTCCGGGTTTAAACGCAGTCTAGGCCTATTCGATTCGGTCATGGTGGTCGTGGGCGTGATGATCGGGTCCGGCATCTTCATTGTCTCAGCCGAGATGTCGCGCGAGATCGGCAGCGCCGGCTGGCTACTCGTGGCCTGGGCCTTCGCCGGCGTGCTGACCATTGCGGGCGCGCTTTCGTACGGAGAGCTTGCAGCCATGATGCCGCGCGCCGGAGGCATGTACGTTTACCTGCGCGAAGCGTTTTCTCCGCTCTGGGGATTCCTGTATGGCTGGACGCTCTGCACCGTCATCCAGACCGGCACGATTGCGGCTGTATCCATCGCGTTTGCCCGATTCACGGGCGTGCTATTCCCGTCGATTTCGGAGAGCCACTATATCGTCCAGCCATTTCGCGTCTCGACGCACTACGCCCTATCGCTTTCAACCGCACAGGTGGTCGCGATCTTGCTCATCATCGTACTTACGTGGATGAACTCGCGCGGGATCGAATACGGCCGCCTCGTCCAAAACGTTTTCACCATTGCCAAAACGGGAGCCTTGGCGGCCCTGATTGCGCTCGGCATCTTCTTCGGGACAAATGCCGCAGCGGCAAAGGCAAACTTCAGCCACGCCTGGACTGTGCAGGGTACCACGACACCATTTCTCGGCGGATTAACGGCCGCGACCGGATTCGGGCTGCTGGTCGCGCTTTGCATCTCGCAAACCGGTTCGCTATTCTCCGCCGACTCCTGGCACGACATCACCTTCGCCGCCGGCGAGGTCAAAGATCCGCGCCGAACGCTTCCTCTGGCGCTCGGCATCGGTACAACGGTCGTTATTGTCCTGTATCTATTGGCGAACATAGCCTACTTGTTGACGCTTCCGCTTACCGCGATCCAGAATGCGCCAGCCGACCGAGTAGCCACTGCAGTCTTGAGAACTATCTTCCCCAGTCTCGGCGCACCGCTCATGGCGGCTGCCATCATGGTCTCGACCCTCGGGTGCGTAAACGCGCTCACCCTCGCCGGAGCACGCGCCTATTACGCCATGGCCGAAGACGGCCTCTTCTTCCCTGCTGCCGGGCGCCTGAACAGAGCCCGGGTTCCCGGATGGGCGCTCATGGTGCAAGGCATCTGGTCGGCATTCCTGGTGCTGCCGCGCACTTACGATCCGGCAACGGGCCAATACGGGAATCTCTACAGCAACCTGCTGGAGTACGTAATCTCAGCCGCTTTAATCTTCTACATCCTGACCATCGCCGGAGTCTTCCGCCTGCGCCGGACCAAACCGAACGTTGAACGCCCGTACCGCGCCTTTGGCTACCCGGTCATTCCCGGACTTTATATCTGCGGCGCCGCTCTCATTTTGGGAATGCTGTTTGTATTTCGTCCCGCGACCACGTGGCCAGGCCTGCTGATCATCGCGTTGGGCCTGCCTGCATATTTCCTGCTGGCACGAAGGCAATCCCGATCAGTTCTAGATCGTGAGGCTAAGCTGCAGTAAACTATGGAGAATCGCGCATTTATGATCAGCCCGCAAAACCCATCTTCTAACAGCATTCCCCGTACATCCTTAACTTCGGTGGTAGCGGAAAAGCTCCGCGAAAAAATTGTGCAAGGCGAGATCCAGGAAGGCGAACAGCTCCGCCAGGACGCCATCGCTCAGGAGTTCGCCGTAAGCCGAATTCCAGTTCGGGAAGCCCTTCGTCAGCTCGAAGCGGAAGGACTGATCACGATCGTCCCTCACAAGGGCGCTGTTGTCTCTCTTCTTTCCTGTGACGAAATCGAAGAGCTGTTCGAAATTCGCGCGGTACTCGAGCCTGAAGTTCTCCGCGCTTCCATTCCCAATTTGAAAGAGTCCGATTTCGCCGCCGCGGAACAGATTCTCGAAACCTACGACGCTGCGCTTCGCAATGAAGGCGATATCAGCGAGTGGGGACGCCTGAACTGGCAGTTTCACTCCACGCTGTACGCCGGCGCGCATCGGCCACAGTTCATGAACGTGATTCGCAACATCAACTTCAACGGCGAACGCTACATTCGCCTGCAACTGTATCTCACCCGTGCACTAGAGCGCGCACGCAAAGAGCACCATATGCTCCTCTCGCTCTGCCGCAAACGGCAAATCGACCGCGCCTGCGAACTGCTGGCATCGCACATCCGCACTGCCGGCAAATCACTGAGCCAGTTCGTCACCGAGCATCGCCAACAGAAGGAACAGGGCGGAGTCACGAACGCGAGCTCTTCGGCCTCGGCCTAGTCCTCACGCCGCAAACCTCGGTCGCAAGCCGCGCAGGAGAGTCCGGAGGCTGAGGAGGGTCTGGATCAGTAACCAGCACCCCAGCATAGCCTCGGGTATGGAGTGGAAGATTGAACACGGAGGACACGGAGGGACACAGAGGAATGCTGTGGTGGGAGATCGGAACGCAGGAAATTCTCTCTATGTCATGGACACTAAACCAAATCCTCTGTGGCCTCCGTGTCCTCCGTGTTGAAATGTTTTCGCCTTACCGCGACACAGCCAGCTTTAACAACACCACGCCATGCGCGGGAACGCTCGCCGAATAGCCATCCGCCGAGACCGGAACCTCCGCATGCTTCCACAGATCGCGCGCCTGCACTTTGCGTCGCGTAAGTCCGATGTTGTCCCACTTCACGTCGATGGTCTGCGCCTGATCGGCGCGGTTGAACAGTCCAAGCGCGACTGAGCCATCGTGCAGCAAGCGAGTCGCGATCACCGCCGTAGCCGCCGGATCGGAGAGCCGCCGCACGGGATTCGCGTCGACGTCCTGATCGATGGCGATTACTTCTTTGTTCATGAGGATCGATTTCGTTTCGTCTGTCATCGTGCGCAGATCGTTTCCCGCAAGCAGCGGCGCGGCCAGCATCGACCACAGGCTCATGTGCGTTCGATATTCGTCAGCGGTCATGCCGCCGTTGCCGATCTCGAGCATGTCAGGATCGTTCCAGTGGCCGGGGCGAATGTAAGATGCGATATCGAACTGGGCAAAGCCGATCTTTGACATCGACTCCCAGCGGTCGCTGATATCGCCTGTAGTGCGCCACAAGTTGCCGCCGACTTTGGTTCCCCAGGTCCACACATCGTTGATCCCGTATTGGCACAGGCTGTAGACGATCGGACGCCGCGAGCGCAGCAGGAACTCGCCCATTTTTTGATACACCGCCTGCATCTCGTCGTTCTTGTAGATTTGCGAGGCGCTGCACCAGTCGTATTTCAGATAGTCGAACCCCCATTGTGCATATGTGTGAGCATCCTGCTCCTCGTGTCCGTAGCTGCCTGCGTATCCGGCGCAGGTCTTTGGGCCGGGTGAAGAGTAAAGGCCAATCTTCAGGCCCTTGGAATGCACATATTCGGTAAGCGCCTTCATATCGGGAAACTTCGTATTGCTGGTGATGTTTCCCTGCGCGTCGCGCTGCCCTTCCCAGGTGTCATCGATGTTTACGTAGATATACCCGGCATCCTTCATGCCGCTCGAGACCATCGCGTCCGCCATGTCTCTTATGGTCTTGTCATCGACCTTGCCCGCGAACTTGTTCCAACTGTTCCAGCCCATCGGAGGCGTGCGGACAAGAGCGTTGTCGGGCACATCATGCAGCGGAGGCAGCGGTATCTTGGCCGGAGGCTTGGTGGCCTCCTCGGTGGTTCTCTCCGCGACTCCTTTTCGCGGTTCCCTACCCGGAAATTGCGAGGTCATGTCAATCTTGTCGCTTTGCACGGTGCCGTCGTAGGAAACCTGGCGAGCTCTCTCTCCAGTGCCAACGGTAGTTTCAAAATGGAGCTTGCCATCTTTGTAGGTTCCGGCAGTGATGGGAATCTCACGGTTTCCAAACATGAGTTTCCCGGCGACGTTCTCGCCCGCCTGCTTCAGTTCAAAGAAAGTCTCGCGAAAGTTGCCGTCGCCGGTGGGAACGCGGAATACCCAGTAGCCGGATAGATCGGTTTGGGCGAGGAGCAGGGTGGATGAGAGTAACAGAATTGCGATCAGGACTGCAGGAAGGAAGGAATGCTTTCTGCCTTTGACCATTGTTTTCTCCGAAAATCAAAACACGACACGGATTCCACAGATTGTACGGATTGCACGGATAAACCACAAAAATCCAAATCAATCGGCAAGCAAGCTCGTTCTAAAAATCCGTGTAATCCGTAGCATCCGTGAGATCCGTGTCGTGTTTTGACTTTGACCTAAACAAAAAAGCACCCACCGAACCTGCCCCCTGACAGGCTCGATGAGTGCTGCGTGCGAAGCTCGCCAACTCAGAAGATGAAATTGGCACGAAGCTCGATTTGACGTGCTCCTATATTGCTAACTGGGTTTATGGTTTGGCTACCAGTCAATATTCCGCTGGTTCCGCTGCTGACTAAGGACCGTGGGTTGCCTACACCGCCCGTTCCTCCTGCGAAGTCTCTATTGCCAAACACAGGGTGGTTCCACGCATTCAAGAACACGCCTTGAAGGTTGAAACGGAACCGTTCGCTAATGGGCACATTCTTCGTGATACTTACGTCTTGGAAGAAGCCGTGCGGCCCATACAGGATCAGTCCCTGGTTATACGTTCCGGGAGTTGTATTCGAGTCGATGAACTGGGTGTTTGTTCCAGTGATTGAACAACCGGAAACCCACTGTTGCAAGCAAGCAGGATTACTGACCCCCAAATACTTAGGATCGATAAGAGTGACAAAAGTAGCACCCGGGATGCGATGCACGCCTACCGAACTCTGTATTTGGGAAGGCGTTACTCCGTTTTTAAGCACCACGCCACCATCAGCTTGACCGTTGAAGGTGAGGTAACCGCCCGAGATGCGGAACGGGAACCCGCTCTGGATGGTTGCAATCGTCCCCACATTCCAGCCGCCGATGATCTTATCCAGCACAGCGTTGCTGTTCGCAAAAGCTTTCCCTCGCCCAAAGGGCAGGTCGGCAGTGGCATTGAGGTGCACGACGTGGTGCACATCAAATGTTGACGGCATGTAGCTGGAGCGTAGGTTGCGCAGCGAGAAGGTGGTGTAATTCCCCAGCCAATCGTTACCGCTACCGCCAGCCAAGTATCCGAGACTCTTGCTCCAAGTGTAGTTGGCATCGAACTGCATGCCATGCCATGCCTGCTGGCGGAAGTCTACCTGCAGAGCGTGATAGTTCGAGTAGCCCGAATCTGACATGTAAGCGGTATTACCCGCTCCATTTCCAGTTCGCGTTGCATAAGGATTCGCCTGGAAGAAATTGATGGGGTAGCCTGCACCCGCTCCTGTAAAACCGAGATTCGTCGCACAAGGAGTAAAGGCCGCGCCCACCAGGTTGCAGAAATACGGTGCTGCACCAGCCGCGCTCGTGAGGCGGCCGGCGAATGACCCTGCGGCGCCCGTATTGAGATAGTTGATAAAGGTGCTGCTGCCAAATCCGTTCGTGGCGGATACACCGTTAAAAGCTGCCTCGATGATCGGCAGGGGAACGGTTCCGCCCGCGGGATTCAAGTTTGCAAACGAATTGCCGCCGTTGATCCGGAGGTTATTCTGCGCGTTTTGGAATTCCTTCAAGAATCCGTTCTCGAAGATATTCACTTCGTTGGTGTTGAGTGCGACCCACTCCTTCAAGCCGCGGTTTCCGTTGTACCGGACCTCAAGCACTCGTGACCGGCCAAGCTTACGCTGAATGCCAAAGTTCCAGTTCTGCAGATACGGCTGGGCGATGTCCGGTTTGATTCCGGTCACATTAATTCCGCAAGAACCGCCGGCACCCGCGGTATACGTGAACTGCGACTCGGGAGCACTCTTCTGGAACCCTGCAGGGGTAATCGCGTAGGCAGGCAACGTATCGCCAAGCGCCAGGCTACCAGGAACAAAGTTGCCCGTGCCAGGCGTATTGCTCGCGTTCAAAGCAAAGTTCTGGTAATAGAACGAGCCGCAGTTAGAAGCGTAGTTCCAGACGTATTGGTACGGAATTGTGAAGCGACGCAGCGAGTAGCCGCCGCGAAGGACGGTTGATTCGTCACCGAGTAGAGCACCCAGAATGCCGCCTTCCTTTTTGGGATTCCAGGCAAAGCCCAGCGACGGCTGCGGGGCCACATTCCATCCGTTGTATGCATGCGGACGCGATTGCAAGGTCGGATTGAGATTGCCGTTCAAAGCGCCTGGCTTGAACAGATCGCCAGGAGCGGTTGGCCCGAAAATGGAACTCTGGTCGGCATTGTGATACTCGGAAGTGAGATCGTAGTCATCACCGGTAAAGTCCCAACGCAGGCCGTAATTGACCGTCAGGTTCGGACGCAGCTTCCAGGAGTCCTGGGCGAAGAGTCCCCAGGATGAAGCAACTTCATTGAGCGCAAAGGATCCGATCCCATGGAAATAGTTCTGAGTCTTGACATCGAAAGGATAAAGACCAGTAACGCTGCTGATTCTACCTGTCAACTGAGCATACAGGTTCTGCGCCTCGGTCTGCTGACTGGTACTCGCGCCTGGCAAGGGCTGGTAAGTGCCGGTATTCTGCAGAGCTTGCAGCGCTGGATCGCCTCCTGCAAGTCCGAAAGTGATGTCGCCGATTCCTTCCGGACCATTCCAGTAGTGATCGTGCTCGCGCACAAAGTTGTACCCGAACGAAAGGTTGTGAGAGCTGTGCTGCCAGCCAAGCGTGTCAGAGATATTGGTGTTGGGATAGTACGTGTTAATGGGTCGCTGATAATACTGCCCGTACATGTCTGGTGTATTAGTGGGAGTCAGAGGCGAACTCCACTCAAATGGATACTGGACGTACCCATGATTAGAGTTGAATGCGAAGAAGGTCGCATTGTATAGCCACCCGACTTTGAGTTGATTGATCAGAGTCGGCGAAATAGTCCAATCAAGCCCGTAACTGACGGTGGCAGCATCCGATTTATTTCCACCCTGCGACACTGCAGCAAGATCACTTCCTGGAAATGCCGGAACGGTGTCCCCAGGAGATGTCCTCATCGTGCGATTCATCGCGAGGTTCATGCGGATTTTGCTGGACATGTTGTAGTCCATTCGCAGCGTAGGGAACCAGTAGGTGATCGGCTGTGGAGAAAGAAAATTGAGGTTATTGAGAATTGGATCCGAGGTTCCCGTAACTGTGCCCAGACTCAATGCTTTATTGATCTTTGCTTGTTGGGCGGCAATCGTACTGTTCACAACCGTCGGTATGTTCGTACCGTTGTTTGTGTTGTAGGCGCCCGCGACCTGGAAAAGATTGACGGTGTGGCTTACGCCACCCGCAACGTACGTGTAGTTGCCTGCCTGGGCATCTGGCGAGAGCACCCAGGTTGTGCCGGTTGCGCTGCCCGGCTGACGCGATGTCGCGAGACTGGCAAAAAAGAAAAGTTTGTCTTTGATTACTGGCCCACCTACGGAACCACCAAACTCATTGAGGATCAACCCTGGACGCTTTAAGCCGCGCGCGTCGTTGCTCCAGCTGTTGGCGTTGAGGTAAGCATTGCGGAAATCTTCGTACACCTGTCCGTGAAATGCATTGGTACCACGCTTGGTAACGAAACCAACCTGCGTAGCCGCTTGCCCGAAACCCTGGTTTTCATCCATCTGGTCGGTCTGGATCGTCATCTCCTCCATGTTTTCCACGCGAGGCTGAATGGAGGAGCTTTGATTGCCACCGAATTTCATGCGGCTTGGGCTGCCCACGGTACCGTCCACATTGTTGCCTTGGGCGTAGGTAGGTTCACCATTCCACATGCCGGTTCCACCACCGCCGACGTAGCCGGGGCTGAGTCGAGCCAACTGAGTCAAATTGCGGCCTGCGAGAGGCAAAGTCTGAATCTGCTTTGGGTCGATGACGCTGCCGATCGCGTTATTGCTGGTTTCCAGCACCGGGGTGGCAGATTCCACCTGCACGGTTTGCACCTGAGTACCAACAACGAGCTCGATGCGAATATCCGTTGTCTTAGTCGCCTGCACTACGACATTGGGAACTTGCTGCGCGGCAAAACCCGTGCTGTTGACTTCAAGCCGGTAATTGCCGACTGACAGGTTGGGGAAGCTGTACGTTCCGCCGTTGCTCGTCTTGCCAACGCGGGTGTCGCCGCTGGCTGGGTCCACCAGCCTGACCTCGGCGCCCGGCACTACCGCGCCCTGCGGGTCGGTGACGGTGACATTTACAGTTCCTTCGGTGTGCTGGCCCCAGGCTAACGGAGCGCCAACCGCAATAATGAACAGGGTGGCAACGCTAAAAACCCAAGCTCTGCGCAAAAGCTGAAGTGTCATGGTTCCTCCTCGCGATGAACTGGGACTCCCATTTCGGGCTGCCTGCGCCCGGGGAGACCAGGAAAGTGACAGGCCGGAGAGCGCACGCAGCAGAGGAGACGGGCGAGTTGCTGAAAGCGCTTTCATAAATAGCTGCAAGCCTACCGGGGATACCCCGGCAGAAGCGTAGCCAGCTTTGTATAAAGAATCCAATCCTGTTGTCAAGGCATTATTAGGCGAAATTTTCGGCGTTTGGGATGAACCGGAGCTTAGGTCAAACCCAACACACGACACGGATCTCACGGATGGCACGGATTACACGGATAAACCCTGACGAGCCGTTTGTATCCGTAAAATCCGTGCGATCCGTGTCTTGTTTTGGTGTTGCTCTTTGTTTTGCTCTTGGCCTAGCCGGAAGCCAGCAGCCCCCTACTCCGGTCTACGCACTGGATTTGCCTCAACTAACCGCCGCTGTTCTGCCAATTCGCGCTGGGCGTCTGCTTTGTTGCCGGTGCGCGAGTAGGCCGTCGCGAGCTGGTAGTGCCCTGCAGGATCGTCGGGCTGCATTTTCGTATAGCGCTCGAGCGGCGCGATCGCTTCTTTAAATCGGTTGGCGGAGTTAAGCGACATGCCTAATGCGAGAAATGCTTCGACGAATCCGGCGTCGAGGTTGGCGGCGCGTTGAAAATGCTCGATGGCGGTCGGCCAGTCGGCGTCTCGGCGTGCGATTTCGCCAAGCGCGAATTCGGCTGCGGAATTGTTGGGCGCTACTTTCAGCTCTTCGTCGAGTTCTTTTTTCGCTTCTTCGGTCTGCGGGGGATTCTTTTCCAGCAGCAGACGCGCGATGCGGAAATGCAGCTCCGGCAGCTTGGGATCTTCGGCGAGCAGCTTGCGGTATTCGGCAATGGCTTCGTCGCCCTTGCCCTGCGACTCGAGTACCTCGGCGTTCATCTTGTGCACCTGTACCGAATTGGGAGCGGTGGCGGCGAGGTGCTCGGCGGTCTCATTGGCAAGTTGGGAAAGATAACGAGCCGAGGTGTAGGCCGCTTCGGGGTCGTCGGGAAATTTGCGGGCGAGGACGGCAAGGAGTTCGAGTGCGTCGGCGCGATGCCGCAGCGTCATCGCACAACGCGCGCCGGTGAGGGCGGCGCGGTAGCTCAACTGTTTGTCTGCTGCCTGGGCGGCTCGCTTCAAGCCGGGGAGAGCCTCGGCGCAGCGGCCGTGATCGGCCAGATCAAGGGCCTGCTGCGGCGACGAGGCTCTGCCCTTCGGCGTTTGTGTCGATGCGGAAATGCAGCATAGAGCAGCGAACACGATCACGGTGGGGGCAGAGGTCTTCATTTACAGGGCGATTATATTCAGCGGCTAAGGTGCGCAGGTCAGTTCGGCTTCCGGAAGCTCAGGGCCTCATCCGTAGATACCCAAGTTTGGAATCGTTCTGGAGCTGTCTTGGAACTTCTCTGTACCAGCGGTTCCGAGGCGCCAACTCTGAAACGCCACAACGCCTGCCGAAAAAATCCCTGTTACTTCCCTGTTCGCAAAACGTCATTGGCGCAAACTGAGCGCATCTTCTTTGTTGTCGATGATTTAGGAACGAGAATCACCGAATCCCTGTTAATTCCCTGCCTCGGGCCAAAATTTGCGAATTTTGGGCATAATTTAGCGAATTTCGCGCGCGAACACTCAAATTCGCTGTATATCTCCCTGTTAATTCAACTTTTCGCGTTCGGATACTATCCTTGTAATCGCTCCTTACTGAGGACCTGATTCACTGGTGCGGCAAACGCTTACGCTATCCCGCAGAGATTTGTTGAAGCTCTTCGGCGTCTCCTTCCTGATCAATCCCTTCGAGCAAGTGTCGCGGCCAGGCGCAAACAAGGTCACCTTCACCGACGTGACGCGGGCTGCGGGAATCGATTTCAAGCACGACAATGCCGCGACTCCCGAGAAGTACCTGATCGAAACCATGGGCGGGGGATGCGGCTGGATCGACTACGACCAGAACGGGCTGCTCGATCTCTACCTGGTGAACAGTGCGCCTACGAAGATCTACAAGCCGGCTCATCGGCTGCGCGCGGCGCTGTACCGCAATAACGGCGATGGAACGTTTACGGACGTAACTGCGAAAGCTGGCGTTGGCGCGGAAGGTCTTTTCGGGATGGGAATCGCCGTCGGCGATTATGACAACGACGGCTTTCCCGATTTGTTCATCTGCGGCTATGGACGATCGATTCTCTACCACAACAACGGTGATGGCACCTTTACCGATGTGACGAAACAGGCCGGTGTCGAAAATGTGGGACGCTGGGCGTCGAGTGCGGCATGGTTTGACTCCAACAATAATGGACATCTTGATCTGGTAATCGCCAACTACGTGGATTGGTCTCCAGAACGGAACTTCTGGTGCGGCGATCGGGGTCCGGGAATGCGGAGCTATTGCCATCCAGACGTCTATCACGGGCAGCCTCCGACTTTGTATCGCAACAACGGGAACGGCACCTTCACCGATGTGAGCAAAGAGTCGGCACTCGGGGCCAAGCCCGCCAACGGCCTGGGCGTGGTGACGTTCGATTATGACAACGACGGCTGGCAGGACATCTTCATCGCGAACGACTCCATGCCCAATTCGCTCTTCCACAACAATCGCGACGGCACCTTCACCGAGCTTGCCTACCTCGCCGGAGTCGCCGTGAGCAACGACGGTCTTCCCGAAGCGGGAATGGGCACCGACGCTGCCGATACTACCGGGAGTGGGCGGATGGACATCGCAGTCACACATCTCGACACACAGTTGGCCCGGGTCTACCGCAATCTCGGCAAAGATGGTTTCGAGGACCAAACCCTGCGCTCGAAAATCGGCTATGCGACGTTCCACATGAGCGGCTTCGGCCTGCGCTTCATGGATTACAACAACGATGGCGCGCGCGATCTCTTCATGGCCAACGGCCACGTGCTCGACAACATCGAGCGCTATCACGCCGAGAGTCATTACGCCGAACCTAAGCTGATGTTCCGCAACCTCGGCAATGGCACATTCGAGAACGTAAGCAATCAGCTTGGTCCGGATTTCGCGGCAGATCGCGTCAGCCGCGGCGCCGCCATTGCCGACTACGACAACGATGGCGATCTCGACATTCTCGTCAGCAACAACGGAGAAGTTCCACAGCTTCTGCGCAATGACGGAGGCAACGCGAACCACTGGCTGGAGCTGTTCCTGATTGGAACTCGCTCGAATCGCGATGGTGTCGGCGCGCGTGTGAAGGTCGTTGCGGGCGATCTGATGCTCTATGACCAGCGCAAAGGCGGAATGAGCTACCAGTCGGCGCAAGATCCGCGCCTGCACTTCGGATTAGGTCAGCGAGCCAAAGTGGACTCAGTGGAGATCGTCTGGCCTAGCGGAGTGGTGACGAAACTCCAAGATCTGAAAGCCGATCAAATCATCGCCGTAAAAGAAGGCGCGGGAATTGTGGAGAAGCCGTTTCCGCGATTCCGCGTAAAGCAGTAAAGCGGCTCCTGGCGATCGGCCGTGTTTCGCGAGACACTGGTTAGTACCGTTCGCGTTAGAGAATGGGTCGACAAGCTCCACCTTCACTCACCCATTCCCTATCGGGAACGGTACTGATTTTTAGGTGTTCCTCTCCGATTGGCGTTGCTCGCTCCCGCCACCGGCTTGCGTTCTCCCGGCGCGGAGCTAATCTTTTCCACTTGCTCACGATTCAGCTGCGCCAATACTGCGAGTGTCTCCTCCGCCTTCTGCGCATCGCCGTGTTCGCGATATGCAGCAGCTAGTTGGGAATAGACTGCTGGATTGTGAGGAGCGAGGGAGCGCGCCTGCTCGAGGTGCGAAATCGCCTCGTTCACATGGTGCGAGATTAACTCGAGCTTCCCGAGAGCGAGTTGCGCATCCGAATAGCTAGGCCGCAGCTTCACGGCGTTACTGAGTGCCGACTTGGCCTCAGCAAATTGTGGCTGTGCGGGAGTGATACCAGACCGCAGCAGTCCTTCTCCCAAAATGGTCAATAAACGATAGTCTTCATGGCCAGCGCCAATGGCCTCGCGAGCAGAGCGAACCGCCTCTTCGACTTTGCCTGCGAGCAGATTCTGCTGTGCCAGAGCAAGATATCCGATATCGCTGCCGGCTCCGAGCTTTCTTGCCAACTCGAAGTCAGGCTTCGCCGCATCGAATTCGTCAAGTGATGACAAAAACATCGCGCGCTGATAATGCAAAGCCGCCGAATTGGGAAGATGCTGCAGGCCCACGTCGACTACATCGAGGCCGAGTTCATAGTTCTGAGCTTCGGTGCAGGCATCTGCCACGAAGGCATAGAGTTTCTCGTTATCCGGAGTTATAGCCGCCGCGCGCTTCAGCGCATCGAGTGCTGCTTTAGAGTCGCCAACTCCTACGTAGGCCTGTGCGAGCAGATTCTCTATTTGGGCGCTCTCGTGATTGCGGCGAAGCTCGGTAAGAATCGGAATCGCTTGCGTGCTTTGTCGAGTGGCTACATAGCAAAGCGCTAGATTGAATTCAGCCGCATATTGATTTGATACTCCACCTTGCGCGGCAAGCAGGTGCGGTATGGCTTTTTGAAAATGTCCGGAGCGAGTGAGCTGAGTTCCGATTTGCAGCTCGGTCTCGGCGTTGCTGTTTTGGCTTCCATCGGGAAACCTCGATTGCAGACAGCGAAGCTGAATAGGGATCACCAGCAGTGCGATCGACAGCGCAAACAAGTGGACCCTTGCCGCACGGTTATGCTGTCCGACCGACCGCCGCATTTACGTCCACTTCCCTTCGCCCTCGACAATGGTGACGTAGCGATCGATTGGAAGGTTCGTGAATCGCTCCGTCTTTCCGCTGGGTTGCGGCCACTTGATCTCCAGCCAATCGACCTTCTTTTGCTGACCCAAACCAAGAACGACGCGCGGATCGTGGGAGGAGAGAAATCCTCCGCCACCAACTTTCCACGCGTGCCGATGTAAGTCTCCGGCCCGGTAAGTAATCTTGGCGCCGATCGCGTCGATGTTTGCCTTCTTCCCAATCAAGCGCAGCCCAAGCCAGTGGTTCTGACTTCCGGCATTGTTGCGAAGGAGAATCGGCGCTCCATCGTTTACTGACACGAGCACATCAACCGAGCCATCGTTATTGAAATCTCCAATCGCGAGTCCGCGCGCCGCAAAGGACTTCGAGAAGATTGGGCCGCTGTCACGGCTGACATTCTTCCACGTCTTTCCATCGTTGTGAAAGACGAGCATAGGCTCGGAGTAAGTCACATTGGGAATGCGGCGATTCACCATGGTGTCTGGATGGCCATCGCACATGAATAGATCGAGGTTGCTGTCGTTATCGTAGTCGAGGAACTTAACTCCCCAGCCGCTTAAGAACTTTGTATCCGTTGCAATGCCGGCGGAGGCAGCTACGTCGTCGAAGGTTTCATCGTGGTTGTTGCGATAAAGCGAGAACATCTCCTGATCGACATTGGTGACGAACAGATCGAGCCAGCCGTCCTGGTCGAAATCGCCGGCATCGACTCCCATTCCGGAACGCGCAAGCCCCATGACGTTATATGCCACGCCTGAGAGCGCGCCTAAGTCTTCGAATTTGCTCTTGCGATTAGCAAACAGGAAATTGGCGATCTTATCGTTGCTGACAAACAGATCCATCCAGCCGTCATTGTTGATGTCTGCGGCAACCACTCCCCACGCTTTAGCCGCTTGCGTCGCGATCCCCGATTCTTTGCTTACATCGGTGAACGTTCCGTCGCCATTGTTGTGAAACAACCAGCACGGCATTCCGGGATACACATTCGGCATGCAGTACACGCGCATCTGCTCGCTACCGCAGTAAATGTTTTTCGACTTGCTGAAGTCGACGAAGCGGCAGACGAAGAGATCCAGAAGGCCGTCGTTGTCATAGTCGAACCATACCGCGCTCGTGGCCCAGCCTGGCGCCGCTACACCTGCCTTCGCAGTGACATCAGCGAAAGTGCCGTCGCCATTATTGTGATACAGGATACTGCGCGGATATTGCGTCACGTAAAGGTCGGGGAATCCATCGCGATCGTAATCGCCAACGGCAGTTCCCATTCCGTACGCATTTCCCGGCACACCGGCTTTCAGGGTAACGTCAGTGAAGGTTCCGTCGCGATTGTTGCGATAGAGCGCGTTTTTCAGCGGAGTTGGAGGCGTATAGAAGTCGCAAGGACCGCTGTTAACCAGATAGATATCCATCCATCCGTCGTTGTCGTAATCGAGGAAGGCGCATCCCGCCCCTGAAGTCTCAGGCATGTACATTTGCGACGACAGGCCCGCCGTGTGCCGCCAGTGGATTCCGCTCGACTCAGGGGGGACTTCCTCAAAGGCCGGACGGGAGTTTGCCGCAAACGAGAGCGGAGTCGCACCAGAAGCGAAAGCGCCGAGAGCGCTACAGGCTAAGCTCCGCAGAAAACACCGACGAGAGAGCTCTGCTCCGATCAGCTTATTGTGAGACATCAATTGCCCAATGATACAAATTCAACGCGAGCGTCGTCGCCTGTCACTGTGCGGACTCCTTTGGACGCTTAGCGACCATCGGGCTGGTATTGAAGAGTTTCGCATTCAGCCACTCTGCCGCAAGCATCACTTTCTCTAACGCCGCTACTTCCGCATCGGGCAGGTTTTTGATGGTTTCAAGGGCATCGTCGGGGGAGATCTTCGCCTGCACACCGATGATGTCTCGATAAGCCTGCACGGAGGGCCAGTACGGCTTGAGTGCCATATTGGGAGCGTCTGGATCGGAGTCATTGTCGTACATGCGGCGAGCCGCTTTCAATCCAGCGCTAACCGCAGCGCGAGCAGTACTAAAATCAGCAAGACGAATTGCGATTTCTGCGGCGTCCTTCAGGGAGCCGGTATCCTCGTTGTCGGGCGGAGATTTGAGCGCGTCGCGCAATGCATTCTTAGCTGCTGCAGGATTCCCAGTTTGACATTTTCGCGCAATGCCGACGAGAATCCGCAAGCGCGTTGCCGGATCAGGAATGCGCGATGCATTGGCAATCGCACTGGCAGCATCTTGCGCCGCTGCAGCAGAGAACGCTTCCATGGTGCGGTTGTATTCCATCCTGTTCGCCAGACCAGGAACAGTCGATGGATTCCTCACATAGGCATACGTCGTTTCTTGCTTCTCGCCATCTTTCATTGGCGTATCGCGCAACCAGGGATCGACTGACTGCTGTCCTTGCGGATACCTCGCCAGAAGATCTGCCGTCTCAGATTCCTCTCGGAGAAGAGCTTCAGCGTGGATCGGATCGATTGCCTTCAGTGCTGGAAGTACCTGGAACAATCGAAACTGGTAAGCAGTAAACGTTGTGGTACCTTGCGGAGAATTCATGACGACGGCATCTCCGGTCTTTGCCTGCTTTAAGAGTTCGTCAATAGCATCGCGGACCGGTGATGGGCTCAGATCGCGCCAGAAGCGGACGACTAAGGTACCGAGGTCCTCGGGAGAGCCGGTACCCACCTGGCGATGATGCTTTTGTGAATAGGCCTGAAGCACTGCCCCAAAAACTCTATCGCGCTGATACTGCTGAGCGGCCGGAATGCGCATCAGAAGCTCTCGCGCAGGCACTGTCATTGCTTCATCGCCCTGCATCATGAAGAACAGATCAAGGGCGTGGTTTAGATCTTTGTCATGCCGAAGATGATGCAGAACCAGAGCTGCAAGTGCGCTATCGCGAAACTTCTCTGGAGGGAGGTTCTGTTCAACTGTATCCGGCGCCGCTTCAACCGTCGCACTGATTAAGTCGGGAGCCATGAAGCCCACAAGGTCCGGCGACTGTTCCATGGCGGCACGCATATTCTGGTACGCAATCTCCAGCGCCTCTTTGGCTTTCTTCTTATCCACCGGCGTATATGCCTGCCCTACCACCAAAAACAGACCAGCCGCGGATGCAGGCTCGAGAGTTCCGGCTTCGAGTTTCGCTTCATCGAGCAGGCGAAGAGCTTGAGCGTGCAGAAATTCAGATTGGGTGTTCTTTTTTGGAACTGTGTCGGAGCCTGTGAGCGGGAGGGTCAGCGTGGCTATCGCCATCACAATCAGAATCAGCACGATCCCAGGTTGTCTGCCGAGGATTTTGAACAAGCTATGCATGTCGCGCCCGCCAGACGACATCGATGATCGCCAGCAATTACTGTATCGCCCCTTGCGCGCTGACCTCAGATGGAACGCTCGATCTCTCGGTTTGCGCGGTGGCATTTGTCCTGCCACTACCATGGGCAGTGGCCCGATTAGCTGTCAAGCGGCGCAGAATAACTTGTGCGCCATCGCGCTCGACCGGAAGCTCGGTAGTTGTGATTGCCGAGATACTGATGTGCTGAGTGAGTGCTCTGCCATCAACGACGATTTCGTAGGTTCCCGGCAGACCAGAAACCGTCATCTCGGTAATATGCGATGAGCCAGCTTCTGGATTTCGATTCTCAATTTTGAACGCGACCTCCCGCAAATCATCGTCGAAGCGAATGGGCTCGCCCAGCGCAAATCCATCGCGATCGAGAATCAGGTGAACACGATGGCGGCCATCGAGGATGTGGAAGCGCCTTCCGACTCCGTCTTGTGGAATTACTTCCGTTTGACCTCGGAGCGCGTGCAGTTCGCCTCCGTACGCAATGCGGCCGAAGATTGGATCATCGGCGACGATTACGGCAGCGTCTCGCAGCGCGCCGGAGAATCCGAGATCGATCTCTCCGCTATATTGCCAGGCGCCGCGTGGCTGTTGTTTGCCGAACCAGTTGGAGCCGTATGCCTGCGGAACATACGCGCTTCCTGCGCCGCCATCGTTTTCAGGACCTGGGTACCAGTAGCCGTAATTCGACTGTGGAGTTCCGGTATTCATCAGCGCCCACGAGCTCAGAGACGAAGCATAGCCGAGACGGAGATATGGCCAGGGATTCTTCGCGTAGTACAAGCCGTAATCGAGAATCGACCAGCCGCCCATCTGTGACATGTATCGTAGATTACCTTCGACCCCGAGCTGCCAGTAATTTGGTTCGAGCCAGCCTCGGGTGCAGATGTTTCCCGTCAATTGCTCCTGCGTGAATCTGTCCACATCGGGAGCGGAGACCTTCAAGGTTCTGGCAGGATTCTTGAGTTGCTCGATAGCGTAACGAGCAAACGCGCCCGTCGATTCGAATGCTGTTGGATCAAATGGATATTCGGAGTAAAACAAATCGGGTTGGTCGTTGACGAAGTGCTCGACCTTGCTTTCCCAGCCTTTTCGCAAAACATCAGCTTTATCGTGCCATCCTACGCGATCGAGTTCCGCAATCAGGTCGGCTATGACTAGTTCGTTGTAGTTGCCAAGATCATTGGTGGACCAGCGAGCAAATTGCCAGGGGTATGTGTAGAACGCGCGCGCCGTGCCATAAGCTCGCTCGAGAAATCCGTCTTTGTCGAGATAGTGGACAAGCTCTGGGTAGTCACGCGCGATCTGGTACATGCTCCAGTAAAGAAGCACGATGTGGGGATAGTCGTAGGGACGCCATAAATGTTCAGTCCAACCATAACGGTCGGTGGGCTTGCTGTCGCGGTTGATCTTCCAGTTATCGATTCCGTACACCGCGTAGGGATATTTCTCTTCTGTCGTCATCTGGAGCTTGCCCCAGACGAAGTTTTTCAGGTAGTACTCGATGGCTTGAATTTCTTTTGTGTCTGGATAAATTGCGTTCTTTGCGGCGATGTACGGGGCTTTGCACAATCCGGGATCGTCGCTGGCGAGAATGTAATCGGCCAATCCGTCCTTATCATCCGGCCCGCGGAGTACCTTCGCTTCATGTCCCATTCTGAAAACAGGCCGTTGTACCACTTGGAGGAATCCCTGTGCTGCTGATGTGTGACTAGAAACGACGCTCTCTTCTTGATCAAAGTGCTGATCGGCTCGGTGACAAAGAATTCCAGAACCGAATATTGGTCTTTCCCGAAATGAACCACCAGTTCGTTTTCGCCGAGCCGCGAAAACTTGACCTTATAAATGGATGTATTCCGGTCTTTTGCGGGCCCCGTAATGAGTTGGGTCGCATCCGGAAACTCAGGAGTAACGACGTGAATCGGACTCTTGATCCGAATTGCGATCATCGCCTCGCTTCCGGTCGGCACCGTCATTCCCGGAACAACATTTACGTCCAGCAGACCTTCTTCGAACAGAACATTACGAACTCCGTCGTAATCTTTTGCCCAGCGGAATTTGAAGGCGTAAGTAATACCGTCGTGCTCAGAATTTGTCGGCCAGAGGGTGACCGTAGTCTGCGGCTGACGCCAGGTGCCACCGCGCGCCTTGTCTTCCTCACCTTTTTTGCCCGAAAGAATGTAAACGCCGCCACGATCGGAGTACTCGAGTTTCGCCGGCGTGAAGTTCATCTCGCTTCGCGTAGGTTCGAACAGAGGACACTTCGCAACTGGAGCCATCACGAGAAACGGCCCGACACCATTCGGACGCATCCAGTAGAGAAACGAACCGTGGCCGGAAATGTACTGGTGTTGAACTACGCGCTGCGTGTAGGTGATGTCCTTGTCCCAGCGCTTGCTGGTGTTGAACGGCAGCGGCAGGAATACGTCTCCTAGCTCGATGGGCTTGTGCGTCGGATTGCGGATGAAGATCGTCCAATAAAGCGCGTCGGCTTCAACGCGAAAACGCTCCGTTAATTCCAGATCTGCGTAGTATTCGTTTTTGATCCAACTCTGCGGGTTGTAGACGATGGAAAGCTGCTGGAGCGCTCGTTGCGAGCGGGAATCACGTAGTCGTTCGTACTTGTTACTCGCATCCGCTGTTGAGAACTCCCGCCACTCGTTCTCGCCCATCTTGTAGCGGATGCGCACGTCTCCCAACGTTGCTTCGTCCGCGATGTAGTCGGTATCGAACTTATCATCGACAAATTTGAGGCTGGTAATTCCCGCGCGATCGAACTGAACATGGAATTGAGGAGCAGCCGCAGGAGCTTCCGCACTGTACAGCAGCGTACAGTGCAGAACCGCGACTGCGATGATCTGAAGCGCACCGCGCGCCGGCAGCCGCATGAGCCGTTAGCTCCACTCGCCAACAACTTCGAACTGGCGTTCCCTGCCGGTGGGGATTACGACCGTGTCATTGTGCAGGCCTGCCAGCTTGGCCGCGCGACCGTTTACCGTCACAGATTTCAATTGAACGTCTTTTGGCACACGCAGCTTCACCTGAATTTCTTTCGGAGATCCGGCGGTGGCCAACTCCGCCACAGCACGCATTCTCTTCTGCTCGGGTTGCGAGGCTAAATGGAAGCTGACGCGTCCCCAGCGAGTCGGCGCCTTTTCAATACTGGCCGGTTTTCCCGAACCGACCCAGCTCCGAGCAAGTCCTTTCCCGAAGTAAATACGGTCTTCGTCGGAATCTTCAAGCACCAGCGCCCACCGCAGCAGCAGAGGAATCGTTTGCTGCGCGGGAATGCAAAACAGCGCTGTTCCGCCAGTGATGCCTGAAACCTCTCCGGCTACCCAGCTTCCGCGTGTGTGGTCGTGATAGCGATGGGAATAGAGAAACAGCAGATACTCCTCGACGCGATCGAGACGAAGCAACATCTGGGCGTAGCCGTAAGAAATAAATCCCAAGATGGCGCGTGACCCGGCACGAGGAGCGCCTACGTTGGCGACGACGCCCAGCGTCGTCGCTCCGTAGGCTCTCATGCAATCGACCACCGTGTTTGCCAAGTCTGCCGGTAAAACATCCGCCTGCAGCAGCTCGCTATAAGGACGATGCGCCCATTGCTGCGGGCTGGGACGCTCCTTGGCCAGTGAATCGCGGAACATCAGCTTTGTGCCCGGATACGTGCCGATATACGGTGGATTCTGGTCTTTCCAGATATCCTTCTGCATGCTGGCAATGGTAGCGTCCTGCAGCGTCTTACTGCGCTTCAACCATTCGTCCGCTTCCTGCTTTGCCGCGGTTCCAGAATGGGACGTAGACATTCCCGGCCATGCACGTGCGAGATCCCGCAAGCCGCGAGCGGCGAAGGCGCTGTTGCCGAAATAAGGCAGCCACCACGTCGATGGATTTGCCGCAAGGCACGAATCGGACTCGCTCCATCCATGAATCAGGCCGTACCCGGGATCCTCCTGCGGCAGTTTGAGACTTTCGTCGTGCATCTCCAGCAGCATCTTTGCCGTGGTGGCGATCTTGTTGTGGTGCTTCGCCATCAGCGCTACGTCGTGCGTGTAGTTGAAGTAGCGCGCGAGCAGCGAGAGCGTGAGACCGTACTGCGCGGTCTCCGGACCGCGCATGTTGATCATGCCTTTGTCGTCGACAAAGTCAGTGAAGTAGTTGTCCAGGATCTGGCGCGCAGGCTCGAATCTTCCCCATTCCAAATTGGTATAAAGTGCGCTGGTGAAGATGTCCTGGAAGCCGTCGTACTCCGAGCCGTAATAATCGCGATCAACAGCGCCGTACTTCGGATAGACGCCATGCGGCCTGACCATCAACTCTTTGGCAAAGCAGTGCTTTGCCATGTCGATGAATGAGCTGTCAGGCAGTGAGGCGTTCGC
>DASTZZ010000081.1 GCA_035764005.1 Terriglobales bacterium | reverse complement strand
TGCTGACCACTCGGATGAAAATCACAGCCTATAATCCACATGACTGGCTCCTTTCGCCCGAGCGACTTGGTCTTTAAGCAACCTCAGTCTACTTGGCGTCTGGAGCCGTCGTGGTTATGTAATCAAAGCGCTTCTTTTGCGCGAAGGATCTCCCGCGATGCTTCAAACTAATTTGCAGTCAATGTGGCTCCTCCACCAAGAACCCACAGTCTTGGCCGAAGAGCCTGGCGAGTGCATTTCCGTCGGAAACATTCTCGGAGATCCTTCGGCCAAAAGATGGCCTTCAGGATGACAGGACGAGGAGATTGCCCTTATTCGACCCTCACCTCTTGTCGTAAACAGCCCTGCTGGTGATCTTCTTCCCATTCGGACCAGTGCGCATCGTCGTTACCGTGCGTGTCTTCCCGTCCGGATCGATCACAATGTGCCCCGTCACGGTTGTCTGACCGTCCTTCTTTGACGTGACGGTGTAGGTGTGATCGTTGATCTTCTTCAGAGCTCGTGTGTCCTCACGCGGATTGCCGGTGACAGGATAATCGTTGCCGTCGAACTTGCCGGTCCATTCATCATGCGTACGATTGCCCGCGCCATCGACGCCGTCGATGGTGATCTTCACGTCGTCCCCGGCAGCCTCATAGACAACAGTCTTGTTCTTCGGCCCCTTGGGAATTCTCGACTTCGCTTCATTCAGCTTCCATGTTCCCATTGTGGGATCAGCGCCGTAACAGGCCACCGCAACCAGGCACAATCCGACAACAAACAAGAAGTTTCGAGTTCTCACCTCTCCTCCAGATCAATTCGTAATCCGATAATCGCCGGATTCTAGTCTCAGGCGGGGTATTGGGCAATTGAGAACCCACTTGGTTCCACAGCGGAAGAGAGTGATCCGAACCCGTCTCGCTCTGTCCTCCTCTGCCAAAAAATCGCTGCTTCTCTAATTTTTGTACGAATGGCGTAACAGGCGAGCCGATTAAATGACGAACAGCGGTGAAAACCCCGGTTCGGAATATGCCCCAGGTATCAACAAGAACTGCTGTTGATTCAAAGCTTTTGGTAACAAAGTTCAAGGCGATTTATTGGCTGATTACTCCTAAATTCCGGATTTCAGCACAGATCGGAAAAACTTCTGACCCTCGTTCGACTCACCGACTATGTTCCGGCTTAATTCCCCCAAACTAAATTCACATTGTTGTGCGGGGCTCTTGCCGTCTTTCCGCAGGCACAGTGGGTCAGAAGACAAACTAGGAGAATACCTGTGATTTTCATGAGGTTCCGATTCGCATGGGTTTTGTTGCTCTTTGTTCCGCTAATAGGTGGTTGTGCTCGCGCCAAGGGGGCCGCCCGCGTCAATCCAACTGCGCCTCCGGAGTTAATTGATCCGGAGGCTCGAGAGAAAGTAATCCTAAGTGTTCGGGATGCTCCTTATGCGCAACAGCGAGTTCTGCGAGATGACCTCACCAACGGCATCATCGTTGCAATAAACAATGGATATCGAGATTACAAAAACGCGATTTTTGTGGGGCGTGCTTCCTTCGACACTGGCTTTGATTTTGCGAATTTAATTCTCAGTGGTTTAACTGCCGTGACTGGAGGAGAGAGTACGAAGGCAGCGTTCGGGGCTGCATCGGCTGGTATTACTGGCGCACGCAGCAGTGTCAACTTGAACTTTTTTAATAACGCGACGCGTGAATCGCTGTTCAATGTCATGGACTCGCTGAGGACAAAGCAATTGCAAATGATTCGAGACAAGCTTGCGCAAAATGAGGTGAGTGGCTACAGCATGTCCGACGCACTTGTTGACCTTGAGGCGTTATACGATGACGGCAATATTTTGACAGCTGAAGGAGTAATTAGCGCCGCGGCTGCTAATTCGACAGCAAATACACAACCGCAAGGTGGTCCACCGCAAGAACCGCAGAAGCCGCCCGTTCAGCAGCAATCACCTCAGCAACAGCAGAACCCTAGTCAGCCGCCACCGAGTCAACCGAATCAGGCTCCTTCATCTCTTCCTCAAACGAGCGGCCCTGCTTCGGCAGCAGCGACCAACGCCACCTCTCATCGAGAAGTCATCAACGCCCTGTCCGACACCATTAGTGCACATGGAACGAGCAAGCCTCCGTCGAGTGTGCCGGAAAAAGCGGAGCAGCGCCCTAACTCTACAGTTCCGAAATGAACATCAACGCCCACTCCATCGAGATTTCGAGGAGTGGGGTTGCTATTCCTCCGAGTTTTTCAGGCAGTCCCTTCACGATTTGCACCGTCTCCACGCTCACATGCACCACCTGCCCGACGAGGCGGAGGATGTATTCGGGGTCGTCTTCGCGGTTGGGGTCGTTGGTGATGCCGCTGCGTTTGTCGGATGAGACCTGGTATTGATCGACGATCCACTCCAGCGCCGAGCGGTTCCCTAATCGGTACTCGTACGTCTCCGGCGGGATGCCTTTCAGCGTCAGGAAGTTGTTGTAGATGAGCAGGCTCTTGTCTTTGCTCAGGCCGGGGTCCCCACAAAGCCGGTGTTGCTTTGTGGGGTGGAGGCGCATTTTTTCTACGCGCAGGTTCAGCTTCTCTTTCGGATTCTCGATCCGCTCCAGTGGATACTCCGGCTGCTTTTCGTAGTTCACGTGCAGATCGGCGAGGCGCTCGCCTGCCTTGGCGAATCCCTAGAGCTCAGGCGCAAACGGGATGCGCGGCAGCTCGCGCGATCATGCACTTCATCGGGTCTGGCGAGTAGACGAACATAGAATGAATACATGCCGAAGTTGTTTGAAATTTTGGAACGCAATGGATTGGTCTCCGAGCCGGACATTCCGAAACTCGCCGATCTTAAATCGCACGATCTTCGAAAGCTGCACGAAACCCTGTACACAGAAATTTATGAAACTCAATTAAAAGAGCATCGACCAGCTCCCGCTCAGTCGCCGGACCCGTTCACTTTCTTCGCGGGTCCCTCTCTCCGGGGCGATTCGATGTGCGAGCAGATGCATTGCCGGGCACAGAAATTAGAGGTTCTGGCTCGTTATGCCGCGCTTTATGCGAACTCCGTGACAATGCCTCTGCGGTTAACAGCGCCGGACCGGGCAAAGAGCATTCGGGAATGCAGAAGGTCGCTTGCGTTAAATATATTCAGTCTGCTCCGACTCAGACCCCTGATCACCGCTGGAATTGTGAAGCCAGCGGTATTGCGGACAATGCACTGCGAACACACGATTGAATGGGCGAAGACCCTGATCGAGGTTGTTCATACAGTTGCAGCTCATATGGCACTCGCGGAATCGTCGAAATTTGAAGCGGTATATCAGCTACCTGAGAAGTCTCCTACGGGTCGCTCCACTGTTTATCTAGATGGCCCTCCCGAGTTCGTCGATCACGGCGAGTTGGTTCAACTCTTTGACGAAGGTCCGAACTGGCGACGAAAAAGCTGGCGATTTTGATCCGAGCGGCAAAAAGATTCTGCCAAAAGACAAGAAGCTCGCCATGCTCGCCCCAATCTTTACCGCGATAGCTGACGACACTACCTTTTATCTTGCCTATGGGCGATTTCACAGTTCACGTTTCCTGACTGATCGAGCGGGCGAAACCATGATTTTGGATTGGCTTACACAGGACGATCAGGTACGCGCGAAGACGGATGCAATGCAGGGTCTACTTCATTCTGTTCCGCTTCTAATGGATCTCCCGATCGCTACAATCGTCCGGATCCGTCGTGAAGAACGGGATGCATTCGAAGCCTACAGAGAAGCATTGAGCAAAACTGCGACAGAAATTCTTAACAACAGTAAAGGCGCGACCAAGAAGCAGGTAGCAGAGATGTTTAGGAGTTGTATCCAGCCGCAACTCACAAAGATGAGGACCGAAGTGATGCTCGAACGGAAGCGTCAAATCAAACGCGTGCTTGCAGGCGCGGGAACATTGGCAGCTGGAGTCGCGCTCGGAGCTTTCGGTGGTTTACCAATTCCTATCGCTACAGCTGCAGCAGGAGCTGCAGCTGTAATTGGAGGCCGATTGCTAGGAAAGGCGGCGGAAGTCGCCTGCGAGCATGGCGCCAATCTCAGGCAGGACAATGAACTTTATTTTCTGCTCCGGCTCGTTGAAGAAGGATCGAATTGAGGCCGTCCTAATTTTGGGCTTCCCAGAATCCCCGGCGCTGCTTCCAGGTGTCGAGCAGGGCCTGAAATGCACTGCGGACCGCGCCTTCGTGGTCGAATTCAAGTTGTCCAAATTGATGCAGGCTCTCGTAGTAGTTCTTGATCAGCCTGTCGCCAGGACGGATTTGCAGCGGGCCCATAAAAGGAATGTTGCGCGTAGTTTAGCAGGGAAGCGGCTGTCGGCTATTGGCTTTCGGCGTTCGGTCGATCGCCGATTTGATGGCAACAATTCGTGGTACAGGTTAATTGCAAGTGCCGGAGGCACGAAATGTGAAAACCCAGGACGAAGTCCTGGGTAGGATGCGTTTTGACCCGAGTCCCGGAGGGACGGCACCTTCGTGCGCGTTGGTTCGTGCGAGGCATCCAAGTATTAAACGCCCGCGTTTGACCCGAAGATTCCTTCATCTTCAGAATCATCGAATCTGTGCCGTCCCTCCGGGACTCGGTGTGTTTCTCTTGCTGACCCAAGACTTCGTCCTGGGCTTTCATATGTCGTGCCTCCGGCACTGCGCGGGGATCATTCCGTCAATCCTAGGCCTTGATCCGCCTCAGACGGATGCCTCCGGCACTGAATTTGCGATTGGGATGACATTCGAGATTCGCCACGCATTTACAATCCCATGCCCGGAGGCACCTCTTTCATGGGACATTCCTATTCAAACGTTCTCGTTCATGCGGTTTTCAGCACAAAGAATCGCGCCAAGATCATCCCGCCTGATTGTCAGGAGGAACTTTGGCGCTACATGATTGGCATTGCGAAACATCATAAGGTGAACGTGATTTCGATCGGCGGCATGCCCGATCACATCCACATGCTCATGGCACTTCCCGGAATGATCGGACACTCGACAGCGATTCAGAAGGTAAAAGAGAACTCGTCAAAATGGATGGGACCTGCTTTCGAATGGCAGGAAGGATACGGAGCATTAGTGTGAGCGATTCACGCCGGAAGGACGTGATTGCCTATATTCGCAATCAGGAACGGCACCATAAGAAACGCAACTTCGAAGAGGAATTTATTGCCCTGTTGAAGGCGCATAACGTGGACTACGATCCACGGTACGTGTTTGGATGAATTCTCTGGGTGTCGTCCCTCCGGGACTCGATCTTCTTTCGCGGGTTACCCAGGACTTCGTCCTGGGCTTTCACATGTCGTGCCTCCGGCACTGAACTGCTCACCCAGGACTTCGTGCTGGGCGTTCATATTTCGTGCCTCCGGCACTCTGCTCTGTCAGTTCTGATAAGCCATGTTCTGGGCTGAAACGGCTGCTCTTGCAGTTCGGTTGGCGGTCATATATACATCGCCAGAGAAAAAACGGCTTGCACGCGACCGTGATTCCATCCCTTCGGAATGAGTTCCTGCTCTAATTGTGGTTCCGTCCTGGCTCCGGCTGAGCGGTTCTGTTCCCGCTGCGGCGGGCGGGCGCTCGATTCCCAAATCGAAACTTTGGCAGGAGTAACGCCGAAAGCTTCGGCGCCAGCGTCTAATCCGCCTTCTTCGGAGGCTTTGCAGTTTGCTCCTGGGACTGTGCTCTCTGATCGGTATCGCGTTGTTGCGGCGCTCGGGCGTGGCGGCATGGGCGAGGTTTATCGGGCGGACGACCTCAAGCTTGGCCATCCTGTTGCTCTTAAATTCTTGCCGCGTGCTTTTGCGGAAGATCCTCACCGGCTTGAGATGTTCCATGCCGAAGTTCGCAATTCGCGTCAGGTATCCCATCCGAACGTCTGCCGCGTTTACGACATTGGGCAGTTTCAGGACCTCACTTTCCTGACGATGGAGTACATCGACGGCGAGGACCTTGCTTCGCTGCTGCGTCGAATTGGGCGGCTTCCTCCGGATAAAGGTCTGGAACTTGCGCATCAACTTTGTGCAGGATTGGCTGCTGCGCACGATGCTGGGCTGCTGCACCGCGACCTGAAGCCGGCGAACGTGATGCTCGACGGACGCGGGAGAGCGCGCATCACTGACTTCGGGCTGGCAGTCGGTACTGAAGACATCGGCGGACGCTTGCTATTCGCCGGCACGCCGGCGTACATGGCTCCCGAGCAACGCGCGGGCGCACCTGCAAGCGTTAAGACTGACATCTACGCGCTTGGGCTTGTGCTGTTCGAGATGTTCACCGGCAAGCGCGCCTTGGAAGACAACAATCTCTCGGCATGGACGCGATCGGAATCGCACGGAGAACGCGAGCCGAAATCTAGAACAACGGAACGGAGCCGGAGTTCGAGTTCGTCTTCATATTCGTCTCTGTCTTCGTCTTCATCTTCATCCTCATCCAGCATCAGCTCGGTCGATCCACTCGTGCGCAAGGCGATTCTTCGCTGCCTGGAGCAGGATCTTGCGCGCCGTCCCAATTCGGCACTTGAGGTATCGAGAGCTCTTCCCGGCGGCGATCCGCTGGCCGCCGCGTTGGCCGCTGGAGAGACGCCTGCTCCCGAAATGGTCGCGGCCGCGGGCGAGGAGATCGCCATTTCCGTGCGCGCCGCTGCGCTGATCGTCGTTGCAATTGTTGCAATGATCATTGTGAATGTTCCGCTGGCACGCCGCGGCACATTTATCGGCCTGGCGCCGGAGGTGAAACCGCGTGAGCTATTGGAGGACCGGGCGCAGCAGATCGCGAAACAAGCTGGATATACGGACCCGGCTGCCGACTCTTATACGTTCTTCTACGTTCCCTCAAGCTATGTGCAATGGCGCGAACAGATAGATCCGACAGGCTGGTATCGCCATCTCAACTCCGCGGTTCCAGATGTCTATCGATTTGCTTATCGCACCAGCCCGCAGTGGCTGTTCGCAATTAATTCATTCAACAATCCCGGCCTGGACGATCCGCCGCTGACGGTCCCCGGAATGACCATGACGGTAGTTGATGGACTGGGGCGGCTGATGGAATTCCGCGCTGCACCTCCGAAGTCGGACAAAGACTTGCCTGCTCGAGGAGGCGTTCCAGATTGGACTGCGGTGTTTGCGGCAGGAGGCTGGAATTTCACCGACTTTAAAGCGA
The DNA here is from genome assembly GCA_035764005.1 of Terriglobales bacterium. Taxonomy (NCBI): domain Bacteria; kingdom Pseudomonadati; phylum Acidobacteriota; class Terriglobia; order Terriglobales; species Terriglobales bacterium. Next base: position 4,465 of record DASTZZ010000081.1, on the reverse strand, counting down.
CCCAGCCGCATGATCTACCCAATGTCGCGTTCGACGCGCGAGCTGCCTGGGAGGCGACTTCAAACGAGAGTCCGTTGCACGTCGAGGCTGCGTCGTTGCGTGGAAAGCCAGTAGCGTTCTCGGTCTCTGGTCCCTGGGCTACGGTGCAGGCGAGTAGCGGCTCTTCACTTGTGAGCCAGTTCATATTCAACTTTCTCATTTTTGTCGCGCTGCCGGTTTTTGGCGGCATCAGAGCTCGGCGAAATCTGCGGCTTGGACGCGGAGATCCGTCCGGCGCCACTAAGCTGAGCATCATCGTAGTGATCGTGATCGCAGCCAACACGCTGTTGGCGCAGCATTGGGTCGCACATCGGAGCATCGTCAACGCGGTGCTTGCGAACGCCGGCCTTACGCTGATTCTTGCAATCGCGGTGTGGGTCGCCTATGTGGCTATCGAGCCGGCGCTGCGGCGACATGCGCCGCACCTGCTTATCTCATGGGCACGCGTGCTTACTGGCCGCTTCAATGACGGCTTAGTCGGTCGCGACATGCTGATTGGCTGCCTCGCCGCACTATTCGTGAGTACGATTCATCTCTTGTTCACGGCCCTGCCGTGGTGGTTTGCTCTGGCGAGAGTTCGGCCGTATTCCGCCGCCGCGGTGCTCAGCGATACGCCACATTTCGTGGCCTCAGTCATCAGTCAGGTTTGGGTCGCGATTCTCGTGCCGCTCTCGATTGCCTTCTCGTATGCCGTGCTGCGAATGCGTATTCGCCAGCCTTGGATCGCATCTGCCGTGGTGTTTGCCATCGTGTGGCCTCTCTCGTTCAACTCCGAAGGGCTGTTTTTGCAACTCACGCTGGGAGCGATTGGCTCGCTGCTGTTTGTATTTGTGTTTGTGCGTTTTGGGCTGGTCGCTTTGACAACCTTTATCTTTGTGGAGAATCTGCTCTTCTTTTACCCTCCGGTTCTGCGACCAGATGCATGGTACTTTGCGAAGCCATTGATCGTGCTGCTGCTGGTTGTCGCCATCGTTCTGTACGCATTCCGGTCGGCGCTGGCCGGACGACCTCTGGTTGCAGCCAGCGCTGAAGAATTGTGATTGCGTGGCCTGCGAGAAATTCGAGGGCGATTGGGTCGAAGGAGAATTCGAATAAGGATGTTGTGGATGCCGCGTCGATTAAAACTTACACCCTTGCAGCGAGACATAACATGGGCGCTTGAAGAAGCGGGGGCGAAGACAATCCTTACTTTGATCGGGACGACTAAACCATCGAGCGAAGCTGAGTTTGAGCAAGATGCAGAGGGATTCATAAGGCTCGGTTTGATCCGAAGGGAAAACGGTCGATTTATCCTTACCGAACGCGGCAGGAAGGCATTGACGGAATAAGACGACACTACTGAAGCAAACGAACGCTTGCGGTGTGCTAATCTGCCGCATCGAGCGGAATGACCATAAATCTTCCAAAAAACTCCCGCCGCATCTTTACTACTCCCTCATTCAGGACTCCCGAAATGATCCGATTTCTTCTCCTATTCATTACGTGCGCTTCGGCAACGTGTTTGTTTGCGCAGTCGTCGAGCGAAACGATTACCGGCTGGCAGATGCAGGACGTGAGCAAGGTCAGCGACGCCGCTGAGGTCGTCTCTACAGCGAAGTTCCATCCGGATCACTGGTACACCGCAACCGTGCCGGGGACAGTGCTTACAACGTTGGTGAACGACGGTGTTTATCCGGAGCCGCTTTATGGCGAGAACATGCGGGCGATTCCTGAGTCCTTGAACAAGACTTCGTACTGGTATCGCGCGTCGTTCGATGTACCTAAGTCGCACAAAAGACTTCACACGTGGCTTCATTTTGCCGGCATTAACTACAGCGCGGAGATTTGGGTGAACGGCCATCGGGCCGGTGAGATGAAGGGCGCGTTCATTCGGGGAGACTTTGATGTCACGGATTTCGTGAAACCGGGACGCAGTGCGGTCGTCGCGGTTCGCGTCTCGCCGCAGCCGCATCCTGGGGTTCCGCATGAGCACACGGTGGCCTTGGGTGTGGGCAAGAATGGCGGAGAGACGGCGCTTGATGGTCCCACGTTCCTTTCAACCATCGGCTGGGATTGGCTGCCTGCTATCCGCGATCGCGACACGGGCATATGGCTTCCGGTCACGATGGATGCCACCGGGCCGGTGATCGTGAAAGATCCTTTTGTTACCTCGAACTTGTCTGCGTCGTATGAGATGGCTGAGTTGCATGTGTCGGCTACGCTCCAGAACCTCACTGCGAAGCCCGTGAGTGGTACGGTCACTGGCGTGATCCAATCGGTCGGTGGTGGAGCACCCGAGATCACGTTTCAGAAGCCTGTAAGTGTTTCGGCAAATGCATCGACTGAGATCTCGCTCGACCCGCAGTCAACGCCAGAATTGGTTGTTCATAATCCCAAGCTGTGGTGGCCGAATGGATATGGTCCGCAGAATCTGTACACGCTCACGTTGAAGTTCAACGTCGGCAGCACGAGTTCTGATGTGCAGACGCGCCAGTTCGGAATTCGGAAAATTGAATATCAGGTGCCGGACTCGGAGAACCTCACGATATCGGTGAATGGCGTTCGCGTGATGGTGCGTGGCGGGAACTGGGGACTCGATGAAGGCATGAAGCGCATTTCGCGGGAGCGGCTCGATGCGAAGTTTCACCTCCATGCGCTGGCGAATATGAACATGATCCGCAATTGGGTGGGCCAGAGTACGAGTCCGGATTTCTACGATGCGGCGGACAAATATGGAATTCTGCTTTGGGACGAATTCTTTCAGCCGAACCCGGGCGACGGTCCTGATGTTGCCGACATTCCCACATATCTGGCGAATGTTACCGATAAGGTGATGCGCTATCGCAATCATCCGTCGATTGCGGTTTGGTGTGCGCGCAACGAAGGCTATCCGCCGAAGGCGCTCGACGATCAGTTGAAGGTGCTGATGGCTCGGCTGGATTCGACACGGATTTATCAATCCAATTCCGCGGAAGGGCGGGGCGTTTCTTCGCATGGTCCTTATTACTGGCGGTCCCCGCGTTTCTTCTACGCTTTGAACGAGAGTTTCAAAACGGAAACCGGCTCGGTTTCCATTCCCACAATGGAATCGATTCAGGGCATGATGCCGGAGAAGGACTGGGAAACCATCAACGACGACTGGGCGCAGCATGACATGGCTGCGGGCGCGCAGCGTGGGAATGAGTTTCCCAAGTCGCTGGCCGAGCGTTATGGGCATATCCGGAATCTTGCCGATTTCGTCCGCAAAGGACAGCTCGCTACTTACGAGGCTTTTCGCGCGATGTACGAGGGACGCAATGCGGCGATGTTTCGACAGACTACCGGCGTGATTACCTGGATGAGCAACCCGGCGCAGCCAAGTTTTGTTTGGCAAATCTATCATTACGATCTCGAACCTAATGCTGCGCTCTACGCGGTCAAGAAGGCGGGCGAGAGCGTGCACGTGCAGTTGAATGAAGCGCTGCGCGGGATAGAGATCGTCAACAATCGTCCTACGGCGCTGAACGATTTAAAAGTTACAGTGCTGGTTTATGCATTCAACGGCAAGCTCAGCTCGCACAAGACTTATTCGGTTACGCAGGTCCCTGCGAGTTCGACGATTAAGGCGGCGCAGATCGAAGTAAATGCGCGCATCAGCCCGCTGTACTTCGTGAAACTCGATCTCACGGATTCAGCTGGCAATCTTCTCTCGACCAATTTCTATTGGCAGCACGTGGCACAAGACCAGTTCGATGGCTTGATGGATCTGCCCACGGTCACGCTGGACGCCGAAGCCACCGCTCGCACTGAGGGTCCGAATACGATTCTCGCGGTCACGTTGCACAATAACAGCAGCAACGTGGCGCTCATGTCTCATCTTCAGCTTTACCAGAAAAAGAGAGGACGCCGCGTGCTGCCGGTCTTCTATTCCGATAACTATATTTCTATTGTGCCCGGCGAGTCGCGCAGCCTCACGATCGAGGCAGCGACGAAAGACTTAAAGGGAGACGATCCTCTGATCGAAGTGGATGGATTCAATGTGGAGGTTCACGAGGTGCAAGGACCGGTAGGCATCGTGAACAATGTCAATGCCCAGCCGTCGCATTGGCCGGCGTCGAACATTGTTCCCGAGTAAGCCGGTCTGGTTTTTGTGGAGACCCGAGGGACCTTGAGCTGGCTGGTGCCCTCCCCCGAACGTGCACCAGAGTCAGGATCGGAATTCGCTGCCGCTTTCCCTGCAACGATTCCCATTGTTGCCGGTCGAGCGGCTCACAGGTCATGCTTCCAGAAGCGATTACATTGGAAATTCACGTAATTCACTGTGCTTTGCGGTGCCCCCCTGAGGTGAGACAGAGCAAGAATTCCCTGGTTGCCGTTCGCTGAGATTTGCTCGACGAACGAAGGTTGTAGGTTGCAGCATGAGCGTGGCTGAGGAAGCGGAGGCGAGCAATGCTGGAGAGCAACTCGC
>DASTZZ010000080.1 GCA_035764005.1 Terriglobales bacterium | reverse complement strand
TCTGCCTCCAGGCTACCGCATCATATTCGTGCTCCATGACATCGAAGGATATGAGCACAACGAAATAGCGGAGATGATGGGATGTTCCATCGGAAACAGCAAGTCGCAGCTCCACAAGGCAAGAATGAAGCTGCGCGACCTGCTGAAGCTCAGCAAGGCAGAGAAGGCGGCACGCCGATGAGTGGGGGAGAACGTAAGAAGATGACGTGCGCAGAATTTCAAGAGGTCCTGCCCTACATATTTGAGAGCGGCGGCGACGCCAGCGAGATGGAACACCTGAAAACGTGCCCCGTCTGTTCCGATCTGGTAAAGGATCTCCGCTACATTGCGGATCAGGCAAAGCTGTTGCTGCCATTGCGCGATCCCAGCCCGCAGGTCTGGGATAACATCCAAAACTCGCTGGAACGCGAGGGACTAGTTCGGCCACAGGCTAAGGCGCAAAGCGCCGGAAAAAAAAAAGTAACTGAATTCGGCAGCCACGAAGCCACGAAGCTCCGCAGCCGCGAAGCTACGCCGGAGAAGCACTAGAGTTTTCTCACGTCTGAACGATCGTTTTCACAAAAGTCAGTACCGTCCGCGGTAGCGGATGGGTGAGTAGCTATTGCCTGAACTCGCCAGCATGCCTCGTAGATCCTAAGCCACTTCCTCTCCGGAACAAACGCGGGTTACTCCATTCCCTGCCCGGGAACGGGCACGGCACGGACTCGAGCTTCGGAGCTTCGCGGCTCCGTGGCTTCGCAGCTTACAAAAAAGAACCCCGGAATTTGTCGAAATCGCTTCTAGCCGTCCGACATACTTGCAGAGGAGGAGAAGCAGTTAAACCAAGACAATGCGAGTAATGGTCATCGTAAAAGCGAACAAAGATTCCGAGGCAGGAGTTCTTCCCGACAAAGAAATTCTCAGCAAAATGGGCAAGTACAACGAAGAACTTGCTAAAGCGGGCATCATGCTCGCCGGCGAGGGTCTGCAGGCCTCGTCCAAAGGAAAACGCGTAAAGTTCTCCGGGTCAAAGCGCACCATCACCGACGGTCCGTTCACTGAGACAAAGGAGTTGATTGCAGGCTTCTGGGTTTGGAAGGTTAAGTCAATTGAGGAGGCAGTCGAATGGCTGAAGAAAGCTCCATTCGACGGCGGAACCGAGATTGAGATTCGTCCGTTGCATGAGCTAGAGGAGTTCGGCGAGGAGTTCACCCCCGAACTGCGACAGCAGGAAGAGCGGGTACGCAAGCAGATCGCAACGAAAAAATAGTTAATTTCTTTCGGCTGCGATGTCGATCTGGGCAGACTCATTCGATCTACCAACAGGAGACGTGGAGCCGGCCGCCCCAGGGCCTGGTTCCTGAGCTACGAGAAACCGACGAGAGGAGAAGACCAGTGAAATTCCTGAGTATTTACAGAACTGTTGAGCGCGACGTTCCGCCGTCAGCCGAAGAAATGGCCGCGATGGGCAAGCTGATCGACAAATACATGCGCTCGGGCGCATTGCTGGCAACGGAAGGCTGTTTGCCGAGCGCGTTAGGCGCGCGCGTGCGTTTGTCGAATGGGAAAATCAGCGTGACTGATGGACCATTCACGGAAACAAAAGAAGTAATCGGCGGCTTCGCCATTCTGCAAGCCAAATCGAAACAGGAAGCAATCGAGCAAGCGAAGGAATTCTTGCAAGTGGCAGGCGACGGCGAATGCGAGATTCGGCAAGTGTTCGAAGCCGGAACTTGCGCGAACGCAGTCGCTTCCTGAGAAAGGCGAACACGAAGGTCACGATGTCAGAAAAGACGAGGTCACGAAGTACTCTCCGTGACCTCTTATTTGTTTCTCAGTGACCTTCGTGTTCGCTCTTGGTTTTGCCGTTCCCGTTCTTCAGGTATTTATCGAACCAATCGGCGGTGCGTTTGAGAGCGTCGATCTGGTCCTCGCGCTTAGCGAAGCCGTGTCCTTCGTTCGGATAGTAGTGCACGTCAACAGTGCGCCCCTCTTTCTTCAGGATCTCGACCACCTGCTCAGCTTCCTCTTTTGGTACACGTGGATCGTTCTCGCCCTGAAGCACTAACAGCGGCGCCTTTTCGTTTCGAATGTATTTCAATGGAGAATCGTCTTCGTAAATCTGGCGGTCCTTTTCCGGATCGCCTAGCAACGACTTCTCGTATTGCTGCAGAAAGGCATCTTCGTGCTGCAGCATTGTCAGCCAGTTAATGATTCCGTACTCCTCGACGGCCGCGGCCCACACGTCCGGCGTCTTGCCGATGGCCATCAAGGTCATGAAACCGCCGTAAGAGCCGCCAGTGATGCCGACCTTCTTTGCGTCAACATAGCCGCTCGATTTGAGAAAGTTCACAGCAAAGACTTCGTCCTGAAGATCGCCACCGCCGAGGTCTTTTACGTTCATTTCCTGAAACTTCCTTCCGTAGCCGGTCGAACCGCGCACATTGGGAGCAATGCAGATGTATCCACGCGTGGCCAGCGCCGCAGCCGTGCGATTGAAGAAGTCAGGAGTCTGGCCTGTAGGACCGCCGTGTGGAAGAATGACAGCGGCATTCGTGCCATCGCGCTTGAGATTGAATGGCACCCACACAAACGCACTGATCATAGTTCCGTCGAAGCTTTTATAACTCACGAGCTGCGACTGCGGCAGGAGAGCGGCATCGATGGTGTCGCTGGCCGACTTCGTGAGCTGTTGCGATTTCCCATCGCTCAGGGAGTATGTCCACAGATCGTTTGGACGCCGTGAACTCTGATGATTCAGCAGTACCTTCGTTCCGTCGGGAGAGAAGGCGGTTGGATTTCCGGTAAAGTCGGTAAGTCCTTCGGGCATCTGCACCGGTTGCGATGTTCCCGTTCCGGTATTGCCGATAAACGCGTGTGTGCGTCCATCCTCGTTAATGATGTAGGCGTATTGCTTCCCATCCGGTGAAAACGAGCTGGCGTGCGCATCCCATTGCGTATCGGTTACCCAGCGCAGCTTCTTGGTCGGCACGTCAAGAAGAGCCACATTGAAGTACCCGCCCTTCGCGTTCGAGGAGATGAGCGCAGTCTTGCCGTCGGAAGAAAGGTCGTCGCCTTCAAAGAGCTGCTGCCCGTCGTGGGCCGTGAGTTTCTCCGCTTTGCCGGTACTCACTTCGATCAGATACGCATCGCTGTCGGTAAAGAGCGCATTCCCGCGGTTCGCCAAAATGAATTTTCCGTCTCGACTCCAGCCAGCAGCGCTCCATCGGTGATCCTGTGCCTGCTCGTTGGTGAGCTTCGTGACCTGGCGGCTCTTCCAGTCCAGAATGGCAATATCCGTGACAGGGGACTCTTTTGGTTTGTAGGCAATTGCAAGCTTCTCGCCGTCAGGCGACCATAAGGGACTGCTCTCGGCAATCTTTTCCGTTTTGGTGAGGTTGACAGGGTTGCCGCCCTCAGCCGCCACAGCGAACAAATCCCAGATTTCGGCTCCGCCGACATCCTGCTGATAGACGATCCACTTTCCATCGGGAGACCAGGTGGCAGCGAATTGGCGGTCGTCAGAGTGGGTGAGTTGAATGGCGCCGCTTCCGTCGGAATGAATCTTCCAAACGTTCGTGCGCCCGCTCGCATTGCTTTCAAAAACAATTTCCTCTCCGTTCGGCGACCACGCTCCGCCGCCGATCGAGTGCGTGAGGAACAAGTCGTCGATTGGAACCGGCTTAGCAGATGCATTCGCCTGAGAGCGCAGGCTCTTCGGGTTGGTCGCGGTCCGATCCTCTGGACCTGAAGCGGCAGAGAAGGTGGTGACACACAGCGCAACAAAAGCGCAGACGGCTACAGATCCGAGCCTCTTCATTAGCTATCTCCCATTGCAGCGCAACAAGATAGCACTTCCTGGCAGGGAAGGGGACGGAGCACAACTACACACGCCTGCAAACTCAGTCGGCCAGGGCATTATTTCAGCGCAGAAGGACATTCATAGTGGCTCATTCAGCTTGTTTAGCGGCAATCCGGCTGTGCAGCGTTCACGACTGCTATGTGCGGCTCAGCCGTCGAGTGCGTCCACGCGCTGTCTCTGCGGTGCTGACTACGGCGTCGGCACGACTGCCTGCACTTCATTCGAGAACGAACTCTCGTTGCCGCCGCTGTCCACGGCAGTCACGACATAAAAGTAGGTCGTGCCCGCTTGCACCGTTGAATCCGTATACGTCAGAACGGCTACAAGTCCAGAACTGATCAATGCGTATGGGCCTCCGCTCTGGGTTCCGCGGTAGACCCGATATCCGGAGACCGTCGACGTGCTCGCGACCCAGCTTAATGAAACGCTGTGCTGCGGCGCAGTACCAGTTCCGGAAAGGGAAATCGACGTGGGCGAAGTTGTCGAGTTGCTGACAAAAGCAATGCTGCCAGGCAAGGATCCAGCGGCTTTAGGAGTGAAGGTGACAGAGAACGAAGCGGTTTGTCCTGCAGAGATGGTCAAGGGAAGTGTGATGCCGCTCAGCGAATAGCTGCCGCCGCTTACGGTAGCTGACGAGACAGTCACATTGCCGCCTTGTGCCCCCAGTGTCGCCGGCAAGCTGGTGGATGTTCCTGCAAGCAGGCTACCGAACGACAGCGAACTCGGCGATATCGTTAACTGCGCTACGCCGGTTCCGGTTAATCCAATACTCAGCGGAGTGTTGGCAGCGTTGCTGACTACCGAAATGCTTCCCGAAACTGAACTGCCGGAACTCGGGGTGAACTGCGCAGTGTAGGTAACGCTCTGGCCTACTGACAACGTGATTGGAAGCGTGACACCTGTAACGCCAAATGCCGATCCAGTAATGTTGATCTGGGAGATCGTCGCACTTGCCGTACCGGTGTTCTGAATGGTCAGGGATTGTGATCCGGTACTGCCCACCGCAACGCTGCCGAACGGGATCGATGTAGGTGATGGCGTCAATTGTCCTTGCGCGATGCCGAAGTTCACGCCTGTGCTGGAGCTTCCGTTGATCGTGATCGTCTGGCTGGCAGGATTGAACGTCACACCTGCCTTGCTTGGAGTAACCGTGTAGGTGCCATTCGCCAGTCCACCAAAGCTGTAATTTCCATTGCTGTTAGCAGTGGTGCTGGAGGACGCTGCGCCACTCAGTGTGACTGTGGCAGCGCTCCCTGATGCGGTAAGCGTTCCGGATATGGTTGCAGTGACAGATAGCTGTTGCGACCCGCCAATGCCGGACTGAGTTGCCGTTATCGTTGCCTGACCGACTGCAACGCCCGTTGCCAAGCCTGTTCCGCTGATCGTAGCCACAGTCGTACTCGATGAGCTCCAGGCAACCGAGTTCGTCAAAGTCTGTGTGCTCCCGTCGCTGAACGTCCCCGTCGCGGTGTACTGCTGGCTGGAGCCGATGTTCAGCGAACCTGATGCAGCGTTCACAGAAATCGACTGCAGCGTTGCCGAAGTGACAGTGAGTACAAACGTATTCGACACCACCCCACTTTGCGTCGCGTTCACGTTCGTTGTTCCACCGATGAGAGCAGTTGCCAGTCCTGCGGTCGTGATTGTCGCGACGGCGGTATTCGACGAAGTCCATGTGACGGAAGTGGTCAAGTTCTGCGTGCTGCCGTCGGTAAATGTTCCAGTTGCAGTGAACTGCTCGGTCGTGCCGTCGGCAATGGAGGAGCTTCCGGCGCTGATTGCGATCGACTGCAACACTGCCGCGGTCACGGTTAGCGCGACTGCGTTTGAGGTTATGCCGCCCTGGCTGGCGGAGACATTCGTAGATCCTACAGAGTTTCCGGCTGCCAGACCGCCGACGCTGATTGTAGCCACCGCTGTGTTCGAAGAACTCCAAGTAACAGAAGTCGTGAGGTTCTGCGTGCTGCCGTCGGTGAAGGTGCCAGTTGCGGTGAATTGATCGGTGCTGCCTTTTGCGATTGAAGTCTTCGGAGCATTGATCGCGATGGATTGCAGAACCGCGGCGGTTACGCTCAGCGCGACGGAATTCGAGGTGACTCCGCTTTGTGTAGCGCTGATATTCGTTGTCCCCGTTCCTGCTGCGGTGGCTAGGCCGGAAGCGTTTACCGTCGCCACGGAAGAATTCGATGATGACCAAGCCACGGAACTCGTAAGGGTCTGTGAGCTGCCGTCGCTGAAGGTACCCGTCGCCGTGAACTGGTCGGTTGTTCCTTTCGCAATCGAAGTCTTAGCCGCCGAGATCGTAATGGATTGCAGCGTAGCCGCAGTTACGCTCAGCGCGAGAGCGTTGGAGGTTATCCCACTCTGAGAGGCTGTGACGTTGGTTGAGCCCACGCCTTTGCCAGTCGCAAGCCCGCTCGAATCGATGGTGGCCACGCTCGTGCTTGATGAAGTCCATATGACTGAGTTGCTGATGTTTTGCGTGCTGCCGTCTGTGAATGTTCCCGTGGCTGTGAACTGATCAGTGGTGCCCTTCGCGATCGACGCGCCGGCACCGTTAATCGTAATCGAGCGCAATGTGGCGGCGGTGACGGTCAGTGTGATCGCATTAGACGTAATCCCGTTTTGGGTCGCGCTGATCGCACTGCTTCCCGTGGAGAGGCCGCTCGCCAATCCGCTTGCGCTGATGGCCGCGATAGCCGCGCTCGAAGAGCTCCACGTCACCGAATTCGTCAGGTTCTGCGTACTGCCGTCGGTGAAGGTACCCGTGGCACTAAATTGAGCGGTGGTGCCTTTTGCGATCGATGTGCCGCCGGCATTGATGGTGATCGATTGCAGAGTGGGTCCTGCGCCACCCGATGCACTGAAGTTCACTGCGGTTTGCGATGCGCCGTTAATGGTTACGGTCTGGCTGACGGGCGAAAAGGTGATCCCACTTTTCGTCGGTGTGACTGTGTAAGTTCCGTCGGAAATATTGGTAATGCTGTAGTTGCCATTTGCGTCCGCAGTCACGCTGGCGCTGGCGCTGCCGCTGAGGGCGACGGCGGCTCCTGCCGTGCTCGAGGCCGGCGCCAGCGTTCCCGAAATGGTCCAGGTTTGCGGAGCAATCGTGGACTGTCCGACATTGGCGCCCGCGGTTCCGCAGCCGCTGATGAATGTCGATACGACTGACAAGCAGACAAGAAAGCTTCCAAGCTTAAAGAGTCTCTCGCTCACGGGCACACTCGTCCTGTATTCAGTGCTTGGCCATAGCGGCCAGCGAGCCAGAGGATGGATATCGATTTCCAGGAGGAACGGTTGGCGTCAGCGTTCCTAGGGCAATCAGTTGCTAGACCACCCGGAAGTTGCGCTCGGTGGGTGGGGGATGCGGCGCTGCAAAAAGTCTAGGCAGGGCGGCTCAAGGCGCATAGATGCCGCCAGACCGTGTCCTCAGGCGTATAGAACCAGAGGTCGCTGTACCTTGGGCCGATAAAAGAAGTGGCAGACGAGGTGAGACCGACGTGGCGGGATTACGAGTCGTTTGGAGAGTTGAGGCATCTCTGGCATTCTGAACTGTAGCTCCAACAAATTTTTTGCTTACAAAATGTTCAGGGCCAGAGGATGGATTGCGGCCAGAGAGACGAGATGACGATTACCGAACGAACGCAGCTTAGACGATTACCAAAACGTGGCGCTCATGATCCAGAAACCATTCGAGCAATTCTGGATGCTTCCTTTTTAGCACACGTCGGGTTCAATGTGGAAGGCCAGCCATTCGTAATTCCCACGCTCTTTGGAAGGGAAGAGGACAAGCTCTTTATGCATGGCTCGGCGGCAAGCCGGATGCTTCGTCATCTGGAGACAGGTGTCCAGGCGTGCGTGAACGTCACCATCGTCGACGGACTTGTGCTGGCGCGTTCTGCCTTTCATCACTCGATGAACTATCGTTCGGTGGTTGCATTCGGGACGGCACTCAAGATCGAAGGGCGCGAAGAAAAGAATCATGCGCTGCGGAGGATTTCGGAACACTTGATTCGCGGCAGATGGGAAAATGTTCGCCAGCCTACGGATCAGGAATTGAAAGCTACGTCCGTACTGGAATTTTCGATCGAAGAAGCTTCGGCCAAGATCCGGACCGGACCTCCCGCCGATGATGAAGAAGATTACGCGTTGTCGATGTGGGCGGGTGTGTTGCCGCTCAGGCTTGTCGCGGAATCGCCGATTCCCGATTCGAGACTCGCAGATGGTATTCCGGTTCCTGAGTACGTGAGCCGATACAGAAAAAGCTAGAGCGAACACGAAGGTCACGAAGGCAAAAACAAGAGGTCACAATGAAAAGCGCCGGATTGCTCCGGCGCTTCTTCGCTTGAGCGCTATGCGATTAGGAGTGCTCGCCTGGGTGCATCACTCGGAAGGTATTGCCGCCTTGGCTCCAGACGAGTACCAGCGCGTCCTGTCCGGCAGGTACGTTCGACAATGCTTGCTGGACGTCCTGTGCGGATTTCACCGGTTTGCGATCTACCGACACAATAACGTCGCCGCTCGCAATTCCAGCGTTGTCGGCTGGGCTGCCCGGCACTACGCGTTCTACCACTGCGCCTTGCACGTCGCTGGGCGCCTGTAGTTGCTCGCGAACGTCGGGATTGAGATCGGACAGGCCGAGTCCCCAGCGCGCTTTGCCCTGCGGGTTGCTCGCGCTTTCCTGGCCGTGCTTGTTGCCGCCTAGCTCTTCGACGGTCACAGGGATGTTCATCGACTTTCCATTGCGCATTACGTCGAGATGAATCGTCGTTCCGGGCTGCTGTTGGCTGACCAGCACCTGGAGTTGGCCGGCATCTGAGACTTCGCGCCCGTCCATCTT